>NZ_SMOA01000200.1 GCF_004353985.1 Paracraurococcus ruber
GCTGGCGCCGGCCGAGGGCGCCGCGGCGGCGGAGGTGGGGCTCGGCGCCTGCGGCGCCGATGGCGCGACGGCGGGCGCTTCCGGCGGGCTGCCCTCCCGCAGGGCGAGTTCGATGGCCGGCGGCGGGGGCGGCACCGCATCCACCACCCGGTTGCCGCTGCCGGACCACTGGTACCAGCCGACATAGGCGCCGATGGCCAGCACCACGCCGCCCAGGATCACCGCGCCGGCCGGCACCCCGCGGTCGGGCACCGGCTCGGGGAAGACCAGGTCGGTCTTGCGCGCCACGGTCGGCCCGCTCGCCTCCCGGAAGCGGCGGACCATCTCATCCGCATCCAGCCCCAGGGCACGCGCATAGGTGCGGACGAAGCCCACCGCATAGGCCGGGGCGGGCAGGTCGCGGATCCGCCCATCCTCCAGCGCCGAGAGATAGACGCGGCGGATGCGCAGCGCCTGCGCCACATCCTCGATCGTCAGCCCGAGCGATACGCGCGCATCGCGCAGCTCGGCCCCCAGCCGGGCCGGCTCAGCGTTCGAAATCTCGTGTGAGGACAGTCGTTTCATGTCGCCGGGCACGCCCGGCGATGTAACCCGCGCGTGATGAGTGAGCAAACCGAATTCTCGGCCCGCCCGCGAGACGTCACGCGACTGACCGCAACCGGCCGGCGCGCCGCCATGGGGTCACGCCGCAGCACCGGGCCAGCGCGCCGCCAGCGCCGCCCGGGCCTGGTCGACCAGCTCGGCGATGATCTCGGCCGCCGGCTGCTCCCGCGTCACCATGCCGACGCTCTGGCCGGCCATCAGGCTGCCCTGCTCGACATCGCCATCGATCACCGCGCGGCGCAGCGCACCGGCCCAGAAATGCTCGATCTCGAGCTGGGCATCCTCCTTCCCGACTTCGCCGGCCTGGAAGCGCGCCAGCACCTTCGCCTGGTGCTCCATGAAGCGCTTGGTGCCCTCGTTCACCAGGGCACGCACCGGGATGACCGGGAAGCGCTCGTCGATCTGCACCGTCGGCACCGCGTCGCGCGCCGCGCCGCGCAGGAAGGCCTGCTTGAACTTCGGATGCGCGATGCTCTCGGCGGCGCAGACGAAGCGGGTGCCGAGCTGGGCGCCAGCCGCGCCCATCTCCAGGTAGGACAGGATCGCCTCCCCCCGGCCGATCCCACCGGCGACGAAGACCGGCACCTCCTTCGCCATCGTGGGCAGGATCTCCTGCGCCAGCACGTTCAGCGAGACCGGGCCGATATGCCCGCCGGCCTCGGATCCCTCGATCACCAGCGCATCGGCGCCGCTGCGCACCAGCTTCTTCGCCAGCGCCAGCGCCGGGGCGAAGCAGACCACCTTGGCGCCGCCCGCCTTCGCCGCCTTAATCGCCGCGCCGGGCGGGATACCGCCGGCGAAGACGATATGGCCGACCCCGGCCGCCAGGCAGACCTCCACCAGCTGGTCCAGCCGCGGATGCATGGTGATGAGGTTCACGCCGAAGGGCTGCTGCGTCAGCGCCTGGGTGGCGGCGATCTCCTCGGCCAGCCGCGGCGGCTCCATGGCGCCGCAGGCGATGACGCCGAAGGCGCCGGCATTGGACAGGGCGGCGACCAGGTTGCGCTCGCTCACCCAGCTCATCGCCCCGCCCATGATGGCGACGCGGGACCCGAAGAAGGCGGCGCCGCGCGCCATCAGCCGGTCGAGCGCGGCGGCGGCGGCGGCGTCGGCGGGGGCGGCCACGGGGGCGAGCGTGTCCATGCTCAAGCCGCCGGGCCGTCGAGGCCATAGGCGGTGTGCAGCGCGCGCACCGCCAGCTCGGTGTAGTCGCCCGGGATCAGCACGCTCACCTTGATCTCGCTGGTCGAGATGACCTGGATGTTGATCCCCTTCTCGGCCAGCGCCCGGAACATGGTGTTGGCCACGCCGGCATGGCTGCGCATGCCGACGCCGACGACGCTGATCTTCGCCACTTCCGGGTCGGCCAGGATGGTGTCGAAGCCCAGCTCGCCACGCGCCTTCTCCAGCACGTCCTGCGCCCGGGCCAGGTCGGCCTTGCCCACCGTGAAGGTCATGTCGGTGGTGCCGTCGGCGCCGATGTTCTGGACGATCATGTCGACGTTCACATTGGCCGTGGCCAGGGCGCCGAAGACGCCGGCGGCGATGCCGGGCCGGTCCGGCACCCGCCGCAGCGTCACCTTCGCATCGTCCCGCGAATAGGCGATGCCGCTCACGATGGGCTGTTCCACGATCTCGTCCTCATCCACCACCAGGGATCCTGGCGCATCGGAAAAACTCGACAGCACCTGCACCCGCACCCGCTGCTTCATCGCCAGCTCGACCGAGCGGGTCTGCAGCACCTTGGCACCGACCGAGGCGAGTTCCAGCATCTCCTCGTAGGAGATCTTCTCGAGCTTGCGGGCGCGCGGCACGATGCGCGGGTCGGTGGTGTAGATCCCGTCCACATCGGTGTAGATGTCGCAGCGGTCGGCCTTCACCGCCGCCGCCAGCGCCACCGCCGAGAGGTCGGAGCCGCCGCGGCCCAGCGTCGTCACCCGGTTCCGCACCGGCTCGACGCCCTGGAAGCCGGCGACGACCGGCACCTGGCCCTGCCGCATCCGCTCGATCAGCGTCGCGCCCTCGATCCGCTCGACCCGGGCCTTGCCATGCGCGCCGTCGGTCACGATCGGCACCTGCCAGCCCTGCCAGGACCGCGCATCGACGCCGATGGTCTGCAGGGCGATGGCCAGCAGGCCGATCGTCACCTGCTCCCCGGTCGCCACCACCGTGTCGTATTCCCGCGCGTCGTGCAGCGGCGACAGCTCCTGGCACCATTTCACCAGCTGGTTGGTCACGCCCGACATGGCGGAGACCACCACCGCGACCTCGTTGCCGGCCTCCACCTCCCGCTTCACGCGGGTGGCGACGTTGCGGATGCGGTCGAGGTCGGCGACGGAGGTGCCGCCGAACTTCATCACGATGCGGGCCATAAAGGGGCGCTTCCGGGGAACGGGGTCGGTGGTGCGGGCGCCGCGCGGTTGCGCCCGGGCGAAGGGGGGCACAGATACCCACCCGGTCCCCGCGCTGCAACATTCGCGAGGGACCCGGAAGGGACGGGGCGCATGGCTATGGCCGCGGGTGGCACGGCGATCGGGGCGGAGATCGCGAAATTCGACCGGCTGGCGGCGACCTGGTGGGATCCGCGCGGCCCGATGCGGCCGCTGCACGCCATGAACCCGGCCCGGATGGGCTGGATCATCGCCCGCCTCGCCCGCCGGCATGGGCGGGACCCCGACACGGCCCGGCCGCTGGACGGGCTGGCGGTGCTGGATGTCGGCTGCGGCGCCGGCCTGGCCAGCGAGGCGCTGGCGAAGGCGGGCGCCACGGTCACCGGGCTCGACGCGGCCGGGGAGGCGCTCTCGGCCGCCCGCGCCCATGCCGCGTCCGGCGGCCTCGTGATCGACTACCGGGACGGAAGGCCGGAGGACCTGCTGGCCGAGGCGCCGGGCCGCTTCGATGCCGTGCTGGCGCTGGAGGTGATCGAGCATGTCGCCGACCGGGAGACCTTCTGCCGACACCTGGCCGGGCTGGCGAAGCCGGGCGGGACGGTGGTGCTCTCCACCCTGAACCGCACGCCGCGCAGCTGGGCCTTCGCCAAATTCGGTGCCGAATACCTGCTGCGGCTGCTGCCGGTGGGCACGCATGACTGGCGGATGTTCGTCCGCCCGGCCGAGTTGGGGGCCGAGTTGCGCCAGGCCGGGCTGCGGGTGGCCGACATCACCGGCCTGGCCATGGACCCGCTGACCGGGCGCTGGAGCACCGTCCGCGATGTCGGCATCAACTACATGGTGCTGGCGACCCGCCCCTGACCCGCTGCCCCTGATCGGCCGCCCCTAATTGGCTGCCCCGACCGGCACGCCGTGCCGGCCGGTCAGTTCCGCCGGGCCTCGCCGGTGCGGCGGCCAGAGGGATCGTAGCGGCGGATCACCCCGCCGCGCTCCTCCGACCGGCCGGTGACGCGGCCGGAATTGTCGTAGAAGCGCGTCACGCCGTCCCGCGTCTCGGCGCGGCCGGTGGCACGGCCCGACGGATCATAGAAACGGGTGGTGCCGTCGCGCGCCTCGGCCCGGCCGGTGGCACGGCCGGAGGGGTCGTAGAAGCGGGTGGTGCCGTCACGGTCCTCGGCCCGGCCGGTGGCACGGCCCGAATTGTCGTAGAATTTCGTGGTGCCGTCCCGGCTCTCCTGCCGGCCCAGCGCCCGGCCGGAGGCGTCGTAGTCCCGCAGCGTTCCCCGGGCCCAGCCGCCCTCCCACCC
This sequence comes from Paracraurococcus ruber, assembly GCF_004353985.1. Taxonomy (GTDB): domain Bacteria; phylum Pseudomonadota; class Alphaproteobacteria; order Acetobacterales; family Acetobacteraceae; genus Paracraurococcus; species Paracraurococcus ruber. The sequence goes on from NZ_SMOA01000200.1 coordinate 4,301, forward strand.
CTGGGCGGCGGCCGGCAGGGCGGCGAGGCAGAGCAGCAGCGCCATGCCGAAGGTCATCCGGGAGGATCCCTGGTGTCGGTCCGGGCGCCCGAAGGCGCCGGGCGGCCGCGCCCCGGACCTGCCCAAACGCATGGCGGGTGAGCGTCGACGGCGCGGCGCCGGGGAGTGCCGGGGCGGCGGGGCGCGTCCGGCGCCGCGGCCAGCCCGGGGTCAGGCAACGCGGCTGCCGGCATCATCCGTCGGCGCGCGGCACCCAGGGCAGGCGCGCCACCTCGATCCCCTCCTCGCGCAGCGCCGAGGCCTCGGCATCGGACGCCTCGCCATAGATCCCGCGGCGGTCGCTCTCGCCGCGATGGATCTTCCGCGCCTCCTCGGCGAACTCGGTGCCGACATAGTCGCAGCTCTTCTCGACCTCGGCCCGCATGCGCTGCAGCAGCGCCACCACCTGCGCCGGCATCGGCCCGGCCGCCGCCGGGGCGGTCGCCGGCATCTCGGCCGGCGGCGCGGGCGGGACGGCCGGCAGGTCCTTCACCCGGGTGCGCCCCTTCCTCGGGATGGCCGGCGCCATCAGGCGCTTGGCCACCTCCGTCGCGCCGCAGACCGGGCACTCGACGAAGCCGGCCTTCGCCTGCCTGTCGAAGGCCGCGCTGTCCTTGAACCAGCCATCGAACTCGTGCCCCGCGCTGCAGCGCAGATCGTAATGGATCATCCCGAGCTTTCCCTGGCCCGCGGCAAGGCCGGGGCCCTTGTCATTCACTATAGGGTGGCACTCGGCGGAGACGAGTGCCAAATCCTTCGCAATGCGAAAGACGCTGGCACGACCCCGGGGCGTCCTGCCCTGGCCGGACCCTCAGGCCGCCAGCAGAGTGTCCAGCTTGCCGGCGCGGTCCAGCGCCGCCAGGTCGTCCGACCCGCCGATCGCCTGCCCGTCGATGAAGATCTGCGGCACCGTGGTGCGCCCGCCGGACCGCGCGATCGCGTCCTTGCGGGCCTGGGAGCCGTGCGGGGCATCCAGCTCCTCGAACGCGATCCCCTTGCGGGCGAGCAGCGCCTTGGCGCGGTCGCAGAAGGGGCAGAAGGGGGTTGTGTAGATCTCGACCTTGGCCATTCCCGCCACTTTGGTCCTTGCATCCCCGGGGTCAAGCAGGGGTCAGTTGAGCCAGACCAGCAGCGTGATCACCGGGCTCGCCAGCAGGAAGCCCACCGCCACCATCGTCATCAGCCGCCCGGGCGAATCCGCCCCCCTCTCCCCGGCCCCGATGCGCCGCACCACCGGCACGGCGAAGGGTGAGGGCGGGGTCGCCGCCGGTTGGATGCCTTGCAAGGTCTGTGACATGCGGCCTCCTGCTGCCTGCCGGACGCGGAGAGGCTGCCTCGACTGCCTGAACACCCGGTTACCAGGACAGCCGGATCATGCGCGCCAGGGTTGCTTTAGGGGAAGACCCTAGCCATGCGCCGCAGCGTATCGTTAGCGAGCCGGAGCGGAATGCCTCATGCGCGTGGCGGCCGGGTGCGGGACGCCGCGACCCGGTCGAAGGCCCGGGGCATCCGGCGGCCGCGCCGGCTGCCCGTGCCGCGGGCCTGCAGCCTGGCCCCGGCCGCGGACAGCGCAGCGCGCGGCAGGCTTCGGCCTTCGATGCGGTGCGGGCTGCGGGGTGGCGGGCTGCTGGTCTGCGGGCTCGGGGGGGCTCACGCCCCGCCGGCGACACGCTCCAGCCGCGGGTCCGGCACCCGCGCCGCCGCCAGCACGTCCACCGCCGCGGCGCCGGCCGCCAGCAGGGTACGGGTGCAGGCCTCGGCCGTGGCGCCGGAGGTCATGACGTCATCGACCAGCAGCACCCGCCGGCCGGCGATGCGCGCCGCGCCGCGCGGCGCCACCGTGAAGGCGCCCTCCAGCAGCGCCGCCCGCTCCGCCGCGCCCTTGTCGCCCAGCGGCGGCGTCGGCCGCGCCCGGCGCAGCAGCCCGGGCAGATGCGGCAGCCCGGCCTGGCGGGCCAGCCGGCCGCTGAGCAGCGCGGCTTGGTTGTAGCGGCGGGACACCAGCCGCCGCCAATGCAGCGGCACCGGCGCCACCACCTCGGCCCGCGCCAGCAGCGCCGCCCCGGCGCGCGCCATGTGCCGCGCCAGCGGGCCGGCCAACTCGGTCCGGTCGGCATGCTTGAAGGGCAGGATCAGCCGCTGCGACCCGGCGTCGTAGCGCAGCGCCGCCCGCGCCGCGTCGAAGCTCGGCGGCCGCGCCGCGCAGCCGGGGCAGAGCGGGCCGGCCCCGGCATGCGGGAAGGGCACGCCGCACTGCTCGCATTGCGGCGCCGTGACGAAGGACAGGCCGGAAAAGCAGGCGGCGCAGAGGCTGCCCTGGGCGTCCACGCCGGCGTCGCAGGTCAGGCAATGGGGGGGCAGCAGCGCGTCCAGGACCGCAACGCCCCAGCGGGACACCATGAAGGCTCTGCCCCCATGCCCCCGCCGGGGCCAAAGCCTGGCCCCGGACCCCGCCATCAGGTCTTCACCGCTCCGAAGCGGGCATCGCCGTCGCGCGCGACCTCATGCACCAGGTCGATCTCCCAGGAGAGGTATTCGCGCATCGCCGCCTCGACGCCATCGTTGCGGTCATAGGGACGCAGATAGACGTCGATGCAGTCGGCATCCGCCGGGTTGCGGCGATCGGCCTGCAGAGGCAGGCCCGCGGCCTTCCAGGCCGGCACGCCGCCCGCCAGCACCGCCACGGGGCCGAGGCCGAACCCTTCGACCTCCGCCACCGCCAGCCGCGCCATCGCCTCCTCCGACGCCGCCAGCACCACTTGCACCCCGGGCCGCAACCGGTCGCGCAGCGATGCCAGCCGGGTCCTGACGCCCCAGAGCGCGCCGGGCAGCGCCCCCTCCCGGAAGTCGAGCGACCGCGACAGCTGCACCACTTGCGCGGTCCCGGCCTCCAGCGCCGCCGCCAGCCCGGCCGGCGTGACCGTGGCGGGGGAGAGCGCCGCCGCCTCCGGGCAGTCCGGCACCCAGGGCCCGGTCTCGAGCGGGCCGGCCAGCCCGTCCTCCAGCACGAAGACCTCCCAGCCGCCGAGCTGCCGCAGCCAGGCGCCGGTCATGCGCGCCCTGACCCCGGTATCGTCCACCAGGACGATCCGCGCGCCGCGCACCGCCACCCAATTGTCGGTGCCCTGCACCAGCTGCCCGCCCGGCGCCATGCGGCTGCCGGGCAGATGGCCGGCCAGGTATTCCTCGGGATCCCGGACATCGAGGACATGGGTGGTGCGCCCCTCCTCCCGCAGCATGGCAGCGAGGCCGGCGCGGTCCGCCACCCGCACGCCCCAGCTCTCGGCGAAGCCCTGCGCCCGCTGCCGGGCCAGGTCCAGGCTGGCCGGGGTGCCGCGCGGGAAGCTGGCGGATTTCCCGCGGTCGCAGGCGAAGCCTGCCAGCTCCCAGCCCATGGTGCCGTTGCGCAGGGCGACGACCTTGTTCGGCAGGCCGGCGCGCCGCAGGCTCTCGGCGCCCATGATGCTGCGGGTGCGGCCGGCGCAGTTCACCACGATGGTGGTCTCCGGCCGCGGCGCGATCTCGCCGATCCGGTAGACCAGTTCGCCGCCCGGGACATCGACGGCGCCGGGGATGGACATGCGGCGGAACTCGTCCATCGGCCGGCTGTCCAGCACCACCATGTCGGTGCCGCCTTCCATCATCGCCTTCAGCTCGGCGGGATCGACGGAGGGCGTTTCGTAATGGTGCTCCACCCACTCCCCGAAGGCCTTGGAGGGCACGTTGACGCCGGAGAACAGCACATAGCCCGCCGCCGCCCAGGCCGGCGTCCCGCCGTCCAGCACGGCGACATCGGTGCAGCCGATGCTGCCCAGGTAGCCGGCCAGCCGCTCGGCCAGCCCGCCCTCCCCGCCATCCACGCAGCAGATGCGCACGCCGCGCCGCGGCAGCAGGTGGCGGGCGCGGAACTCGGCGCGCGACAGGGCGCAGGGATTGGCCCAGAACAGGTGGGACTTGCCGAATTCGCCATCCTCCCGCGCATCGAGGATGGCCAGTTCCTGCCCATCCGCGATCCAGGCTTTCAGCGTCCGCGCATCGATCCGCCGCATCGGTCAGCGCCCCCCGCGGGCACTGGGATCGGCGGGGCCTTGGTCACGGGTCATGCGGGCGTTCCTCCTGCCGGGAGCGGTCGCGCGCGGCGGGGACGCCGCGCCGCGTGGAGCCGCTCCGCGCTCCATGGCCGACAGCGGTGCAGCGTTCCGGCCGGAACGCAAGCCGCCGTCGCCGCCCGGACCCTACTACCGCAGGCAGCGCAGCAGAACCGTGGAGGGCTCCGCCACCTCCCCCACATCGGCCGGGGTCAGGCCGCCACGGGTGCTGCCCAGGGCGGGCCGCACGCCGTTGCGCTGCAGGAATTCCAGCGCCTCCGACCCCTTCACCGCGAAATTCACGTTCTGCGGCAGGTCGCCGGTCACCTGGGCGATGCGCTGGGCATTCAGCTTGGACACCACCACGCCCACCACCCGGCCGGACATGTCCAGCAGCGGCCCCCCCGAATTGCCGGACTGGACCGGTGCGCTGATCTGGTAGTGCCGCGGGTTGTCGCGCAGGCCGGACAGCGCCGAGACATCGCCGGTGGTGAGGGTGGCGCCGGAACTGAGCATGCCGGCCAGCGGGAAGCCGTAGGTGACCACGCCCTCCCCCCGTCTGACCTCGGGCGCCGCCCGGAAGGGCAGCGGCGGGCCGAGGTCGCCCGCCACCGAGAGCAGGGCGAGGTCCCGTTCCGGGTCGCGCGCCGCCACCGTCGCCGGCAGTTCGGCCCCGCGCGGGGTGCGGGCGCGCATCTCCGCGCAGCCTTCCGCCACATGCCAGTTGGTCAGCAGCCGCCCGGGCGCGACGACGAAGCCGGTGCCGGAGGAGACCTGCCGCCGCGCCCCCTGCGCGCCGCCGCCGGCGAAGGGATCACTGCCCGGCGGCAGCGGCGGCGGCTTGCCCGTGGGCATGGATTGCGGCACCGCGCCGGGCTTGCCCCCGCCGCCATCGAGCGGCGGCGGCTTGCCCTGCGCCCAGGCGGGGGCCGAGGCGGGAAGACCCGCGGCGGTCGCCAGGCCGGCCCAGGCGGCCAGCAGCACCAGGCTTCGGGCGATGGACGGGGCCGGACGCATGGGCCGACCCTGCGGGCAGGCGGCGCCCGGCGTCAACCGCAGCGGGATCACAGCAGACCCTCCCGCCGCAGGGACACATGCATGCCGTTGCCGATGATGATGTGGTCGTGCAGCACGATGCCGAAGACCTGCGCCGCTGCCTTGATCTCCCCGGTCATCTCGATGTCGGCGCGGGACGGGGTGGGGTCGCCGCTTGGGTGGTTGTGGACCAGGATCATGGCGGTGGCCTGCAGCTCCAGCGCGCGCTTCACCACCTCCCGCGGGTAGATCGGCGTGTGGTTCACCGTGCCCTTCCCCTGCGCCTCATCGAGGATGAGCCGGTTGCGGGTGTCGAGGTAGAGCACGCGCACATGCTCCACCCTCTCCCGCATCAGCTGCGCCGTCAGGTAGTCGATCAGCTTGTCCCAACTGTTAAGGACATGGATCTTCTTCGCCTCCGCCTGGGTGAGGCGGAGCGCGCCGGCATGGATGATCTTCAGCGCGGCGACGCCGGCATCGCCGAGGCCCTGCACGCCGCGCAGCTCGATCGGCGGGGCGGCGATGGCATTGGCGAAGCTGCCGAAGCGGGCGATCAGGGTCCGGGCGATCGGCTTGGTGTCGCGGCGCGGCAGGGCGAGGAAGAGCACCATCTCGACCAGTTCATGGTCCAGCACCGCGTCCGGCCCGCCGGTCAGCAGCTTCTGCCGCATCCGGGCCCGGTGGCCCTCATGCCCCGGCGGCTCGGCCTCCGTCGCCGCGACATCCGGCAGCAGCCCGGGCTGGCTGGGCGCCAGGCGCACCTGCCGGCCATTCGCGCGGGCCAGGCCGGTTTCCGCCGGCCGGGCGGCCGCCTCGGTGGCCGCGGCAGGGTCGGCCGGCGGCGAACCGGGCGGCGGCGCCGAAGCCCGCGGCC
>NZ_SMOA01000201.1 GCF_004353985.1 Paracraurococcus ruber
CCGACGCTACCGCCTGCGCCCCTACATCGAGGGGGAGTGGGATAGGATCCGCAATGGCGCTCCCCTCCCCGACCTGCCCCCTGGCTACAGCCATTGGACGGTCATGCAGCGGCGGGCTGACGGCACGCGGATGAGGATCGCCGTCGTCATCAGGGACGACCACCGACCAGGGGTAGGCGACGATGCCGCCCTGCGGGTTTGGCGCGTGGCCGTGGAGTTGGGGCGCCAGCGAAGCGAAGCGCTCGCGCAAGGGGCGACACTCGACGGGGCAGTCTGGTTTGGTAGCGCCGGCGTGGGAGGGCAGGCATGAGCAAGCCGGCAGAAAAGTGGTCCGACGAGATTACGCCCGCTTACGCCGTCCCGATGACGTTCTTCACTAGCGTGGAGGATACCGGTGCGCTTGAGCGCACCGTGACGATGGAAGCCCTTGTCAGGGAAATACGCAACAAGTCAGCGCGGAAGAAGGAGGCGCTTCCTCTCGGCAAGCTGGCGCGTTTTGGTGACAAGCTTTCGCCCAAGGGGAAGATGCGTCGATGGAACAGCAACATGGTGGAAATCCATGGTGTTGAACTCGACTACGACGCAGAGGTGATGGCGTTTGACGACGCGGTGGAAATCCTCTCCCGCGCCAACGTCGGCTGCATCGCCTACACCACACCATCCCACACACCCGACAAACCGCGATGGCGTGTGCTGTGCCCAACCTCTCGCCCGCTGCCGCCTAGCGAGCGAGAACCTCTTGTCGAGCGTGTCCATGGTCTATTCGGTGGCATCTTCGGCAGAGAGAGCTTTGTCCAATCGCAAGCGTTCTACTACGGCAGCGTCAACTTCTCCGAGCACCACCAGGTTGAGTTCATCGCGGGGCGTCCCATCGACCTCTGCGCCGAACTGGAAGAGTGCAGGATCGGGAAGAGGACCAATCCCGATGGCAAAGGCGAAACGCCGAACAGCGAAGAAGCTGCGTGCAACATCATCCGTCGGATGGATCATGGCGTTCACGACGCTTGCGTGTACCTCGGGAGTGTGTGGTCACTGCGAGGCATCCCCCGCGACGAGGCGAAAGCGCGGGTGGATGCGCTGCTGCATGAAGTGCCGGGCGAGAAGCGGGACAAGCGATGGGACGAGCGGGTTGCAGAGTCCGGTCGTGCCGTTGACTTTGCCTATGACAAGGACGACGCCAACCCGGAGAGCCGCAAACCACGCGGCAAGAACGGGGAGGAGGAGGAGTGGCCCGAGCCGGTTGACTTCCTCGGCGATCGCACACCGCGTATCATAGAGCTTGCACCGGACCACGTTCCCGATGTGCTGTGGCCCTTCATCACCGACATATCGGAGCGGGTTGGTGCTGACCCAACCATGGTGGCGCTCTGCGCGCTGGTGTCGCTCTCGGGCGCGATCCATGACAAGTGGGTGCTACAGCCCAAGCGCTACGACTATTCGTGGACGGTTTCTGCGCGGTTGTGGGGGACGATCATTGGCGATCCGTCCGTCAAAAAATCACCGGCGATCAAGGACGCCACTGCGCCGCTTGTGGGCTTAGAACTTGCGTCAGCCGACCGAAACCGCGAGGACATGCTGGCGTATGAACGCGATCTTGCGCGCTGGAAGAAGGACAGCAACGCCGACCCGGAGAGGATGCCCACCCCACCACGCCGTGATCGCTATCTGATCGGCAGCACCACAGTCGAGGCGCTGGAAGAGACTTTCCGCGACGACATTCAATCACGCCAGCGCGTCCCCGCGATGAAGGTGACGGTTGTTCGGGATGAACTGTCCGGCTGGCTAGGTGACATGGACAAGTACAGCGCGGGTAAGGGAGGGAGCGACCGCGCGGCGTGGCTGGAACTCTATGACGGCGCACCGCACTACGTGGATCGTGTCGGGCGGGGTAGCTTCACCATCGGGCACTTCTCAGCCAACCTCCTGGGCGGCATCCAGCCTTCGATGATCCGCGACGCCGCGCAGAAGTCACAGGACGATGGGCTCTGGCAGCGGTTCATCTACTGTGCAGCCCGACGCGCAACCAGCGGAGAGGATCGCGCGCCAAACCGAACCGCGTTGCTACAATACAACGCGCTGTTCAAGAAGCTGGCGGATACGCCACCGCCCGAAGCCTTCGGCGATATGGGCCAAGCGGTGAAGCTGCACGAAGACGGACAGCGGTACCGGGAGAACCTCGACAAGCTTGTAGAGGGCTTCCAGCTGATGCCCGACACGCCGCCTCTGATCATGACCGCATTGGGTAAATGGCCTGGGCTCTTCGGCCGGTTGCTCCTAACCTTCCACATGATCGAGTACGCTGCGAGCGCGGAGTTGTCGCCGCCCATGGTGGTGTCACCCGAAACCTGCCGCCGGGTGGCGTCCTACATGCGCGACATCCTGCTACCGCATCTGGCGCAGGCGAATGCGATCATGTTCCGCTCTAACCAGGAGAGCATGTCGCAGCAGATGGGCGCGTTCATCCTGGCGAAGGGCGGGGAACGCCTCACACTGCGCGATGTGCAACGCGGGGGACCGGCCCCTCTGCGCGCACCAACCGAACGGCGCGCGCTGTTGGAAATCCTGACGTGGCTGGAGGACTCGATGGGCTGGCTGAGAGCCGTGCCCGTGCGGCCAGGGAAGGAGCCCAACGCATGGGACATCAACCCCAAGGTCCATGCGCGGTTCGCCCAACGCGCAGATGACGAGCGCGCGGAGCGGGAGCGGCGACATCAGGCCGCGCTAGCAGCGCTGGACGCATCGAAACGGGGGGTCTGACCAGTGGGTGGGGCCATTTGTCGCAAGTGTCGCTCGCGTGCGCGCGCGCGTAGCCTGACGATAACGGGATGTTCTCTATATGTTCTATATTGGACCCATCCGCCCCTCGCGCGCGCATACGCGAGCGACATCTGCGACAAACCGGGTCAGCAACGACGGGCAGTGCATAAAAGCCACACCCGCATCAGCCGGAATGGTGCGCGTGCGCTGCCCCCCATTCGCGTACCCGCCTTTAGGACTATATTCACAATGGGAGGTTCGAATGCCCGCATTGACGATCTACCGCAGCCGCCGCACCCGCACGTGGCGCAATCTGGTCGTGTCAGCGATCAACGAGGCGCTGATGCAGCGCGTGTTCACCCTCGACCCCAATGACGGGTTGCCGAAGGTGATCGGGCGGTTTTCGGATGGGACGCACTTCGACTTCTTCATCCGCGATGAACCGGCCATCGGCTTCGCTCGCCCCAATCGGCATGATCCGAGGCATGTCGATGTTCATGTTGCGTGGCGTCCGACCAAGCGTGAACGCGCAATGCGTCAGGTGCAGATTAGCGATCCCGAGTTCCAAGCGGGTGAGGCGTTCGCGCGTGGCACCCTCAACCGTCCGTGTTGCGATCTGCTGCTCGGCGCCAAGTACGTCAACACGCGCATGGTGCGGGCAGGGCGCGACGTGCAAGCGCTGCTCTGCGATCTGGAAGTGACAGCCATCGGGTTCCGTGATGGGTCGGGCTCCTACCGCAAGCCGGTGAAGGAACTTGGCAGCCCGTTCTTTCAGCCCACTCTCTGAAGGAGACGACGACATGCGCCGCAGAAAGAAGGCGCCGCCGCTGTCAATCGAGCGCGCTGGCGATGGCGTCCCAATCGTAAACGTAATCCGGGTACCCGACGACCCCAGCATGGTTCGGTTCATCTGCCCTCACTGCCGGGCAAAGCATGGGTACAGCGCTTTGGGCGTGGTGCTAGGCAAGCTCGCGTATCGCGCCGTGCGTTGCCACGTGCCGGACGGTCCCTTCGCTGAATACGGTCACTACTTGCGGCTGATCGACTACAAGGGAACGGAGGCGAAGCGCTGATGGTCCACCACTACAGCCGCACCACCTGGCGCAAGATCCGTGACGGCATCCTGGCCGCGCAGCCCAAGTGCGAAACCCCCGGCTGCCATCGCGCCAGCGTTGCCGTTGACCATGACCCGCCGCTGTCAGCCGGCGGCAGCGACACGACCTCGCGGCTGCGGGCTTACTGCACCAGCTGCCACAACCGGCGCACCGCCCTGGGCAACGCCACCCCCCGCGCCGTCGGTTGCGACGCGACTGGCCAGCCGAACGACCCCGGCCATTGGTGGAACCGCGACAGCCGGCCCCAGACTGCCCCTGGAAGCCCGTCCAGGCGTCCTACCGCCCTGAGCCTGGCAATCGAGCGCGCTCAGGCCGAAAAGGCGTCTACGGCCCGGAAACCGGGCTCTGCGGGCCCGCCACGGCGCTCCCGTTGAATGTCTCCAACAAGTGCATCCAACTCGCATGGAAAGACAGAAGCGGTTAAGCCGGTAACGGCCCCGCGATCGGAGGGCCACCATGGGCCAGCGCGGACGCAATGCACGACCCGTCAAACCGCGCCGCATCGCTGACTTCGATGTGCCCACCCGCGACCTGACGGCGCCAACCCGCGCTGGTCGGGTCATCGAGTGGATCGAGACGCTGCACATCACCAGTGGCATGCACGCAGGACGCCGGTTCATCCTGCGCGACTGGCAGCGCGACATCATCAACGATGTCTATCGCACCGACGCAGATGACCGGCGCATCGTCAGACGCGCCCTCATCACCATGGGTCGGAAGAACGGCAAGACGCAGTTGGCCGCCGCCCTGGCGCTGTGCCACCTGTGCGGCCCGGAAGCGGAAGCACGCGGGCAGGTCTATTCCGCTGCGGCGGACCGCAACCAAGCGGGCATCATCTTCCAAGAGATGAAAGCGTTCATCCTCGATGATGAAGAACTGCGCTCGCGAGTCATTATCCGCGACACGCCAAAGGAGCTAGAGGACGTCGAGACGGGTAGTGTCTACAAGGCGCTGTCATCCGATGCACGCAAGGCGCATGGCCTAAGCCCAAGCTTCTATGTCTGCGACGAACTCGCGCAGTGGCCCAACCGCAACCTGTATGATGCCCTCTCCACTGGTACGTCTGCACGCCTTGAACCCCTGGGCATCACCATCTCGACGCAAAGCGCCGATCCGCTGCATGTCATGTCGGAGCTTGTCCACTACGGCAGGCAAGTGCGGGATGGTGTCATCGATGACCCGCGCTTCAGCGCGCACATCTTCTCAGCGCCTGAGGGCAGCGATCCGTGGTCGGAGGACACGTGGCGGCTTGCCAACCCCGCCCTGGGCGATTTCCGATCGCTCGACGAGATGCGCGACACTGCGCAGACGGCGCAGCGCATACCGAGCCAAGAGACAGCGTTCCGCAACTTCTATCTGAACCAGCCCATTGAAGCCGACACGCGCCTGATCGCCCCGTCTGATTGGGATGCACTCGGCGCTCCCTTCGATGTCGCGTCACTGCGTGGTGCGCGCTGCATCGCTGGTCTGGACCTGTCGAGCACAAACGACCTCACCGCTATCGCGCTCTACTTCCCCGGCAGCGGCCATGCGCTGGTGTGGGGCTTCCTTCCCGATGAACAGCTTGAGCGCCGCGCGGATGGCGACCGCGCTCCCTATCGGCAATGGCTGCAAGCAGGACACATCATCACCACCCCTGGGCGGGCCATCGATAAGGCATTCGTCGCCGCCAAGCTGGCCGAGCTCACGCAGAGCTACAGCGTGGAAGCAGTGGCGTATGACAGGTACCGCATTGAAGAGTTGCGCATCATCCTCGACAACGAGGGCATCAGCCTCCCACTGGTCGAGCACGGCCAGGGCTTTAAAGACATGGCACCCGCTGTCGATGAGTTCGAGCGCGCCGTGCTGAGCGGCAAGCTTCAGCACGGCGGCAACCCACTGCTGCGCTGGGCCGTGTCCAATGTGGCGGTCGTCGCCGATCCGGCAGGTAACCGGAAGCTGGACAAAGCCCGGAGCAGGGGCCGGATCGACCCCCTGACGGCGCTGGTCATGGCGATCGGACAGGCGGCCAAACAGCCCGACGCACCCGATTTCCGTTTCACCGGTATGGTGATTGCCGCGGAATAGGATTTAACGGGTAAAAAACTGCACTTAGATGCACTGCGTAGCGTATTCTGCGTAGTGATAAAGTATTAAAATCGAGACTGCCCGATTGGATAGGTAGTCTCGATGAAGATGCGCCCGCACTTCCTCACGCGCTACTCGCTGCGGCTGTTCTGCTTACCGGAACTGCCTGTGTACGAGATCATGCTCTACTTCGCGAATGACAGTGACCTCCGCGAAGGTGGCTTTCAGCGCGTGCGTGCTGGGCCAGGGGGTGGGTACCCGGCAACGCCGTTCACCGTCGCCTTCCTGATGCTGGCGACGGCTTGGCAGGGTCTCACCAAGGGCAAGACCACGCAGGCTGGATGGCTGTTGTACCGGCTACCCGGTGAATGCCCTATCACTGGTCAGTCGCTGTTCGGCCATGCGCTCCGGCGCGTGCTGTCAGACCCCGCCATCGCTGAGACAGTGGCGTCGGTGGAAGTGTCCACCTTCTACGAGGACGCGCGCATCCTCTGGAAAGACGGGATGATGTCGCGCTTCGTGCGCGATCCTATCCGCGCGCAGCTTGCCGTTGATGGCGCACAGCACATCGTCGTCTGGCCGGGCAAGCTGCTGCATGAAGTGGCCTGCGACATCAGCACGCAGGATCAGTCCTCCGCACCACCCGCCGCAGCGCAGCCGACGACGGCTGCCGTCCATTGACCAGTCCCCCCGCCGGGTTGTGCACGGCCGCGCGGGCCGGCTGCCGATCCTTCACGGATGGCGCTGTCTGCCGGTGGGGGTTTCGTCCGTTCGGGCCAGTCCGGGCGAAGGCATGCGCGATCAGACAGCGCCAGCCCGCACCTATTCCCCCTCCGCCGACGGAGCGTCCTCATGACCCTGCGTGAACTCCTTGAGCGCCGTGCGGCCATCGCCGCCGAGATGCGCACGATCCTCGACAAACCGAGCGGAGAAAACGGCGACCTCTCGGCCGAGCAGAGCACGCGCTTTGACGCGCTGAAGTCGGAGATGGCCGGGCTTGAGCGTCGCGTCGAGCGTCAGTCCGTCCTCGAGGAAGCTGAGCGCCGGATGCAGGGAACCCCTCTCACCAACCACCCTGGGCAGTTCAGCCAGATGGTAGGTGAGTTCCGCTTGGCTGCTGCGCTGGCTGGCCTTGCCGGTATCCCCGGTGTGGACTTTGGCCGCGAACGTGAAGTGTCGCAGGAACTTGCCCGCCGGTCGGGCCGCGATCCACGCGGGCTGTTCGTCCCCATGGAAGCGCTGGTCGAGCGTCGCGCCCTGCAAGCCAACGCGATGACACAGGGAGGCGCCCTGACTGTCACACAGACCGCTGACGTGATCGAACCTCTGCGCGCCCGCACTGTCTGCGGAAAGCTTGGCGCGACCTTCCTCACCGACCTCGTAGGCGCGCTGGAAATCCCGCGCATCACCACTCCCTCGACCACGGCATGGGTCGCCGAAGGCGTCAGCCTTACATCGCAGACTGGCCCCAGGTTTGGCAGCATCACCATGGCGCCGCGCACTGTCGGCGCACTGGTCGAATTCTCGCGCAAGCTCTTGTTGTCCACTTCCATCAGCGTCGAGAACCTGCTGCGGCGCGACCTCACGGAGCAAATCGGGATCGCGGTTGACGCTGCGGCCATGGCGGGATCGGGCACCGGTGCAGAGCCACGCGGTATCCTCAACACCCCCAACGTCCGATCGCTGGCGTTCAACTCGACCGCGACAGCGGCCAACCTGGCGACGGACATCGCAGCGGTGATCGCTACGCCTCCTTCGCTCAACGTCATCAGCAACACCCTCGGCTGGGCGATGAACCCCCGCGTTCCGGCCTTCCTCACGGCACTGCGTGATGCCAACTCCAACCGCGTCTATCCGAATGTCGCGGTGGCTGGCCTGGAAGGCTACCCCGTGGCGACGACCACCAGCCTCCCGACGACGAATGGCGACACCAAGGCCAACGGCATCTTCGGCAACTGGTCGGACCTGTTCATCGGCATGTGGGGCGTCATGGACCTGACGGCCAACCCCTACGGCGATGCATTCAAGCGTGGTGGCGTTGAAATCCGCGCCATGCTCGATTGCGATGTCAGCGTGCGCTATCCGGAGAGCTTCGTCCGGACCATGAACATGCCGATCAGCGCGCTGGCTGTCTGAGCCATGCACCCGCTGGTCACGCTCCCCGATGGCACGACGCAGCGGCTGGAGTGTCGCACCGTCGCTCAACTGCACACGCAGGGGCGGCGGCTGGAGGGGTACGCCGCCATCTTTAACCACCCTGGGCAGATCGGCCGCTTCACGGAGGTCGTCCGCCCGGGGGCGTTCACGCGCTCTCTGGCATCCCATCGTGATGTTCTGGCCCTGGTTGACCACGACCTGACGCGACTACTGGCGCGATCCGGCAGTGGCACCCTGCGGCTGTCTGAGGACACGCGCGGGCTGGCTTTCGCGCTGGACCTCCCCGACACGCAGTTGGGGCGCGACATGCTGGCCTTGGCCGAAAGGCGCGACCTCGGGGGCATGTCATTCGGCTTTGTCGCCAAGGATGAGGCGTGGCCGACGCAAGAGACGCGCGAACTGCGGTCGGTGGATCTGATCGAGATCAGCGTCGTGCAGGCGTTCCCGGCCTATGACGCGACGACGGTCGCCGCCCGCTCTCAGAAGCCCGCAGGGCCGTCCGCCCTGGCCCGCGCTAGGCAACGCTGGATGGAGACGGTCTAGTGCTCAGACGCCTCGCTAACTGGCTGGATCGGGTCATTGAGCGCCGCGATGCCGGGATCAGTTGGCGCATGGTCGGGCAGGCATGGGGCGCGTCGTCCTCCGGCCAGGTAGTGTCAGCCTACGCAGCAGAGAACCTCTCGACGGTCTCGGCTTGCGTCGGCGCCATCAGCAGCGGCCTCGCCAGCCTGCCGCCCTATGTCTATCGCCGCGAGGGCAGCACGCGACAGGAAGCGCCCGACCACCCCGTGTCGCGGCTGCTGAGGCGCCCCAATGCACAGCAGACCTGGCCCGACTGGATCGAAACCACCCTGGGCAGTGTCCTGCTGCACGGCAACGCTGTCAGTGTCATCGAGACGGACGGCGCTGGCCGCGTGACGGGGTTGCGCCCAATCCCTTGGGGCAACGTGACGCCGATCTTGCTGGCATCCGGCGCGCTGGCATTCGACATCACGGAGTTCACCGCGACATTCCCGCTGCTCGGTGGAGGACCGCCCAGGCGGTATCTTGCTAGTGAGGTCTTTCACCTGCGCGACCGATCAGACGACGGCTATCTCGGCCGGTCGCGGCTGTCGCGCGCGCCTGACGTGCTTGGCAATGCCATGGCGCTACAACACTGGTCAGGTTCCATGTGGGAAAACCAGGCCACGCCCTCCGGTGCTTTGGAGAGCGACAAGGCGCTGACGGAACCACAGATGACGCGGGTCGCTGCGCAGTTTCGTGGTCGCCACACCGGGACGGCGAACGCGCGCTCTGTGATGATCCTGGATAATGGCTTGAAGTGGCGGCCGCTCAGCATCTCGCCCGAGGATGCTGAGGTGTTGGAGTCCCGACGGTTCACCACGGAGGAACTGTGCCGACTGTTCCAAGTGCCGCCGCCGATCATCCAGGCTTATCAGTTCAACACCTTCACCAACGCAAGCCAAGCTTCGCTGTGGTTTGCACAGCTCACCCTCTCACCTTGGGCACGCAAGATCGAAGCGGAGTTCGCGCGGTCTGTGTTCGGACCAGGGAGAGGGTACGAGTTGGAGATCGACCTGTCGGGCCTCATGCGCGGTGACTACGAAGCGCGATGGAAGGCGCACGAGATCGCCGTGAAGAACGGCATCTTGTCGGTGGCCGAGGTCCGCGAAATCGAGGGGTGGAACCCCGCCCCTCGTGGCTCAACAACAGGCGCGACAGCATGACCGGAGCGCGGTACGCTCCTGAGTCTGCGGGTCTGCCCAGGAGGGGGAGATGTGGTAGGGCCAAAATAGATGCGGCGTCCGGGAGTGCCATCCCGAACGCCGCGGAAACCACTGAGAAGCACTTGATCACCGACAGAACCGCAAAGGAAACCATCGATGCTCGATGGCACGATACCACGCGCCCATAGCGTCCTCAATAGCGACGCGCTTCCCGCGCACCAGCGGGACGACGACGACTGGTTCGCGCAGCACCCCCGCCGACGCTACCGCCTGCGCCCCTACATCGAGGGGGAGTGGGATAGGATCCGCAATGGCGCTCCCCTCCCCGACCTGCCCCCTGGCTACAGCCATTGGACGGTCATGCAGCGGCGGGCTGAC
>NZ_SMOA01000202.1 GCF_004353985.1 Paracraurococcus ruber
CGGCATCGCCGCCCCGCCCGCCGCCGGCCGCGCCGCGGCGCTCGCCGCCCGGGCGGACAGCCTGCCGGCGCTGCGCGACGCCATGGCCGCCTTCGACGGCAGCCCGCTGCGGGAGACCGCGACCAACCTGGTCTTCGCCGACGGCGTGGCCGAGAGCGGGCTGATGCTGATCGGCGAGGCGCCGGGCGGCGACGAGGACCGGCTGGGCAAGCCCTTCGTCGGCGTGTCCGGCCAGTTGCTCGACCGCATGCTGGCCAGCATCGGCCTGCACCGGGAGCGGGATTTCTACATCACCAACATCCTGCCCTTCCGGCCGCCGGGGAACCGGACGCCGACGGATGCCGAGGTGGCGCTCTTCCTCCCCTTCCTGTTGCGGCACATCGAGCTGGCGCGGCCGCGGCAGCTGGTGCTGCTGGGCGGCTCGGCCGCCAAGGGCCTGCTGCGGTCGAAGGAGGGGATCACCCGGCTGCGCGGCCGTTGGCATCAAGTAACGATCAACGAAGACCAGTCCTTGCCGGCGCTGGCCACCCTGCATCCCGCCTACCTGCTGCGGAACCCTGCGGCGAAGCGTGATGCCTGGGTAGACCTGCTGTTGCTGCGGCGCAGCCTGGCACGCCAATAGAGGGAAAACCGGCCGTTCCTCTATCGGTCAACGAAGCGTAAGTGACTGGGACTGGCGGTAACGCAAGTTTTTCCTGGCTCGTCTCGACGATTGAGGGTTGCCGGGGGAAGCCGGGACCGCTAACGGGAGCGGGCCATGCCCGCGATCGGACCCATGGCCCGCGGTGCCCTTCGCCCCCTGCTTGTCGGGGTCCTGTGGGGCACGGCGCTGCTGGGCGGGGGGACCACCCCCGCCGGCGCGCAAAGGGCCGTCGACCAGACCGCCATGAGCGTCCCCCGGCCCGCCCCCTTGGGCGGCGTGGCCGGCCTGCCCCAGGTGTTGGCCCCGTCCGACGCCGCCCGGCTGCGACGCATCTTCGACCTCCAGTCGCGCGGCGACCTGGCCGCGGCGGCGCGCGAGTCCGACCGCCTGGGCGATGACCGGCTGCTGGGCCACGTCCTGGCCGACCGCTTCCTGCGGCCGGAAGCGGCGCCGCAGGCCGCCGAGGTGCAGGCCTGGCTCGCCCGCCATGCCGACCATCCCGACGCCCCCGCCATCCATGCGCTGCTGACCCGGCTGCTGCCGCGCGGCGCCGCCCTGCCCGCCCCGCCCAGCCAGCCGGAGGCGCTGCCGCCCGAGGCCTCGCTGGAGCCCGAGGAGCGATCCCCCCTCTCCGCCGCCGTCACCCGCAACCCGGCGCTGGACCGCGCGGTGCGCGACCGGGCGCGGGAGGGGAATGCGGCCGCCGCGCAGGCGCTGATCCACCGCACCCGCGGCCTGTCCCCGGCCTATGCCGGGCTGCTGCGCGCCGACCTCGCCATCGGCCTGTTCCGCGCCGGCCGGGACGAGGAGGCGCTGCGCGTCGGTGCCGAGGCAGCCCGCGCCGGCGAGCCCTCCGGCCTCGCCGCCTTCGCCGCCGGCCTCGCCGCCTGGGGGCTGGAACGCTACGACGCCGCCCTGCCGCTGTTCGAGCGGGCGGCGCGGACCGAGCAGGCCGCGCCCGCCCTGAAGGCCGCCGCCGCCTTCTGGACCGCCCGCGCCGCGGTGCGGGCGCGCCGGCCCAGCCTCTATGTCCCCTGGATGATGCAGGCGGCGCAGGAGCCGCGGACCTTCTACGGCCTGGTCGCCCGCCGGGCGCTTGCCCTGCCTGCCGGCTTCGCCTGGGAAGGCGAGCTGGTGGGGGAGGCCGAGGCGGCCGCCATTGCCGAGACCGCCGGCGGCTGGCGGGCGCTGGCCCTGCTGCAGGTCGGCCAGACCGCGCGGGCGGAGGCCGAGCTGCGCCAGCTATGGGCCCAGGCGCAGCGCAACCCCGCCCTGGTCCGGGCGATGCTGGCGGTGGCGGCGCAGGCCAACCTGACCGGCCTGACCTCGCAGCTCGCCGCCGCGTCGCAGGCGGCGGATGGCAGGCCGCGCGACTTCGCCCGCTTCCCGGTGCCGCGGCTGCTGCCGCAGGGCGGCTTCCGGGTGGATCCGGCGCTGCTCTATGCCCTGGCGCTGCAGGAGAGCCGCTTCAACAGCGGCGCCGTCTCCCCCGCCGGGGCGCGCGGCCTGCTGCAGATCATGCCGGCGACCGCCAGCTACCTGGCGCGCGACCCGTCGCTGCAGGCGGATGGCGCGCAGCGGCTGCACGACCCCGCCTTCTCGCTGGAGCTCGGGCAGCGCTACGTCCACTACCTGGCGCGGCACGAGGGGGTGGAGGGCAACCTGATCCGGCTGCTGGCGGCCTACAATGCCGGGCCGGGCAACCTGCTGAAATGGCTGCCGGCGAACGGGCACCGCGACGACCCCTTCCTGTTCGTCGAGGCGATCCCCTTCGACGAGACGCGCGGCTTCGTGCAGCAGGTGCTGACCTATAGCTGGATCTACGCCTCCCGCCTCGGCCTGCCGGCGCCCAGCCTGGACCAGCTCGCGGCCGGCAGCTTCCCGCGCTTCGCGCAGCCGGAGGAGGTGGTGGCGATGCTGGCGGCCAAGGCGCGGCGGGTGAACTGAGCGCCGGGGGCGGCGGGAGCTTGTCGCCCGCCGTAACCAAACGGTAGGTTTTCCGTAATGCGCCTACGCCGCGCCGGGAGAACCGCATGTGCTTCACGAAGCCGCTGCTCGCCGCGCTCCTCGCCGCCGGGCTGTCCGGTGCCGCCGAGGCGGCCGTCAGCTACAGCATCCGCAGCCCCATCGACTTTGACGTGAAGCTTGACTTCACGGTGCCGGATTTCCTCGACCCGCCGGCCTCCACCCTGCCGGTGCCCGGCGTGACGAGCTGCAGCTTCCTGGGCAACGCCTGCTCCGGAATCTCCTACTGGCCGTTCTCCGGAGGCGTGGGCTTCACCGTCCGGGATGCGACGAGCCAGGTGGGCATCCTCTTCGTCACCTCAAGCGCCGCGCTGTCGACGATCGGCACGACGGCCTTCAGCAACATCAGCGGCGCGACCCTGACCGTGACCCAGGTGCCGGAACCGGCGACGCTCGGCCTGTTCGGCCTTGGCCTCGCTGGGCTGCTGGCGGCGCGGCGCCGCCCTCAGCCGTAGCTGAGCGCCTTCGCCTTGCCGCCGAAGACGCGCCAGACGAAGACCGTGTAGCCGAGGATCATCGGCAGCACCGCCAGCGCGCCGACGAGGATGATCGCAAGGCTCTCCGGCGCGCTGGCGGCGGCGAAGATGGTCAGCCGTTCCGGCACCACATAGGGCCAGAAGGAATAGGCCAGGCCCTGGAAGCACAGCACGAAGATGCCGATGGTGGCGGCGAAGGGCACCCAGTCCAGCCGGTGGTCGGCGCGCGGCAGGTGCCGCAGCGCCAGGTGCAGCACCAGGACCAGCCCCGCCGTCGCCACCGGGATTGGGGCGAGGCCGAGCAGTTGCGGCAGGCCGAACCAGCGGTCGAAGATGCGGGCGCTGGCCAGCGGCGTGGCGATGGAGACGACGACGACCCCCGCCACGGTGACCCACAGCGCATGCCGCGCCCAGGCGACGGCGCGGCGCTGCAGCGCATCCTCCCCGCGCCAGATCAGCCAGGTGGCGCCCAGCAGCGTGTAGCCGGCGGTGACGAAGCCGCCGCAGAGCAGCGAGAAGAGCAGCGGCCCCCAGCCCGGCGCGAAGCCGAGGATGTAGGCGCCCAGCATCCAGCCCTGGGCGAAGGCTGCGACCAGCGAGCCGCCCTGGAAGGCCAGGTCCCAGCGCGGCTTCTGCGCCGCCGGCGCCTTGGCGCGGAATTCGAAGGCGACGCCGCGCAGGATCAGCCCGGCGAGCATGAGCACGACCGGCAGGTAGAGCTCGGTCAGGATCATCCCATGCGCCTTGGGGAAGGCGACCAGCAGCAGGCCGACCCCCAGCACCAGCCAGGTCTCGTTGGCATCCCAGAAGGGGCCGATCGAGGCGACCATGCGGTCGCGCATCGCCTCCTCCTCCGTCCGCCGCAGCAGGATGCCGACGCCGAGGTCGAAGCCGTCCAGCACGGCGTAGAGCAGCATGGAGATGCCCATCAGCGCCGCGAAGGCGATGGGCAGCCAGGCACCCGGGGGGAGCGTCTCGGCCATCGGGGTCACTCCGCCGGCAGGGGGGCGAGCGGGTCGCGGCCGCCCAGCGCCTCCGGCTCCGGCGCCCCCGGCCGCTTCGCCAGGTGGAAGAGCGTGGCGATGTAGGCGGCGAGCAGCGCCGCGTAGAGCGTGAGGTAGAGCGCGAGGGAGAGGCCGATGGTCGCGGCCGGGACCGGCCCCGCCGCCTCACCGGTGCGGAGGATGCCGGTGACCAGCCAGGGCTGGCGGCCGATCTCGGTCACGTACCAGCCGGCCAGCGTCGCCACCCAGCCGGAGAAGGTCATGCCGAACAGCGCCCAGGCCAGCGGCCGGGTGATCCCGCCGCGCCACAGCCGGAAGGCGGCGACCCAGGAGACGAGCAGCATCAGCACGCCGATGCCGACCATGATGCGGAAGGCGTAGAAGACCGGGGCGACCGGCGGATGCTGGCCGGCGAATTCATTGAGGCCGCGCACCTCCCCCTGCCATTCATGCGTCAGGATCAGGCTGGCGAGGTTGGGGATGGCGACCTCGTAGCGGTTGGTGCGCGCCGCCTCGTCCGGGATGGCAAACAGGCGGAGTGCCGCGCCCCGCTCCGTCTCCCACACGCCTTCCATGGCGGCGACCTTCTGCGGCTGGTGCTGCAGGGTGTTCAGCCCGTGCAGGTCGCCGGCCAGGATCTGCAGCGGGATCAGCGCCGCGGCCAGCACCACGCCGGTGCGCAGCGCCTTCTGCACCCCGGCCGAGGCATCGCCGCGCAGCCAGCGCCAGGCCGACAGCCCGGCCAGCAGGAAGGCGATGGTCAGGCCCGAGGCCAGCAGCATATGCGCGACCCGGTAGGGCATGGACGGATTGAAGATGATCGCCCACCAGTCCACCGCATGCACCACGCCGTCGCGGATCTCATGCCCCGCCGGCGTGTGCATCCAGCTGTTCAGCACCAGGATCCAGAAGGCGGACAGCGAGGTGCCGCCGGCGACCAGCGCCGTCGCCGCGGTGTGCACGCGGTTGGAGACCCGGCCGAAGCCGAACAGCATGATGGCGAGGAAGGTCGCCTCAAGGAAGAAGGCCGTCACCACCTCATAGGCCAGCAGCGGCCCGGCGACATTGCCCACCATCTCCATGAAGCCCGGCCAGTTGGTGCCGAACTGGAAGGACATGGTGACGCCGGAGACGACCCCGAGCGCGAAGGACAGGGCGAAGACCTTCACCCAGAAGCGGTAGGCCGCCATCCAGGCGGCGTCGCCGGTGCGGTTGAAGCGCAGCTTGAAGAACAGCAGCACCCAGCCCAACGCGATGGTCACGGTCGGGAACAGGATGTGGAAGGAGATGTTGGCGGCGAACTGGATGCGCGCCAGCAGGATCGGGTCCATCGCTCTCAGTCCTTCTTGCGCCGGGCCGGCGCCTTCGCCCTGCCGCCGAGCACCAGCTTCAGCCGGTCCCCGGCATCGAGCACCTTCGCCACCCCGGCGCCGAGGCGCAGCAGCGCGACGATCCGTTCATCGGGCAGCTTCTGCACCTCGTCCGCCCAGCCGGTGAGCAGCTCGATCGCCTCGTTCAGCGCCCGCAGCCTGTCCTGCGCATGCCGCTCCGCCTCGCTCGCCGGGGCCTGCATCAGCAGGTCGCGCAGCACGGAGAGGGTCGGGTCCACCTCCCGCTTGCGGCGTTCCTCGGCCAGCGTCCGGACGATCGCCCAAGGGTCCTCCAGCGCGGCGAAATAGTCGCGCCGGTCGTCCGGCAGGTGCAGCCGGCGGATCAGCCGCCAGGTGTCCAGCTCCTTCAGGCCCATGGAGGTGTTGGAGCGGGCGATGCCCAGCGCCTCGGTGATCTGCTCGGCGTTCAGGGGCCGGTCGGCGGCGTAGAGCAGGGCGTAGATCTGCCCCACCGTGCGGTTGATGCCCCAGCGCGACCCCATCTCCCCGAAATGCAGGACGAAGGCCTGGATAAGCGGCGGCAGGTTCATGGGGGTCAGATATTTCAGACATTACAGAAATGCAAGCCGGGACCGGGGGGCTTCGCGCAGGCCGGCGGCACCCCCACTATCCGCCCGACGCCATCCGGAGCCCGGCCATGCCGATCGACGAGAGCCTGCCCTTCGTCCCCGTCAACATCGCGGTCCTCACCGTGTCCGACACCCGCGACCTCGCCTCCGACCGCTCCGGCCAGACCCTGCAGGAGCGGATCGAGGGTGCTGGCCACCGCTGCGTGGCGCGGGAGATCGTCAAGGACGAGGCGGACGCGATCGAGGCGGTGCTGCGCCGCTGGATCGCCGACCCCGCCATCGACTGCGGCATCACCACGGGTGGCACCGGCATCACCGGCCGCGACGTGACGCCGGAGGCCTTCAAGCGCGTGCTGGAGAAGGAGATCGAGGGCTTCGGCGAGCTGTTCCGCATGCTGAGCTACCGCAAGATCGGCACCTCCACCATGCAGTCCCGCGCGCTGGGCGGCGTCGCCGGCGGGACCTATCTGTTCGCCCTGCCCGGCAGCACCGGCGCCTGCAAGGATGCCTGGGACGACATCCTGCTGTTCCAGCTCGACGCGCGCCACAAGCCCTGCAACCTGGTCGAGCTGATGCCGCGGCTGCAGGAGCACCTGAAGGCCGCCTGAGAGACCCGGATGCCGAAGGCCTCCGGGTTTTCGTCGCGCGCGGGGTTGCCGGGCTCCCATCGCGGCATGGCTGCGATGGGAGCCCGGCGTGGCGGCGCCGCGCCGGAGAAAGCAGACCCCGAACTCCATCGGCGTTCGGGCTTACCGACGACAGGTGATCCTGGCCGATCAACGGCCGCCATCGCCGGGCGGCTTGCGCCGCAGGCCCTGGCACCGCGACACAGGCTGCGGCGGCCGTTCGGGCGCGCGGCATGACTGGACCATCCATGCCGCCGGTATGTGCCCGCCGGGCGGACGCCCCCTGCTCCGCCCGCCGCCAGGGCGCGCAAGGCGGCGGCTTCTCCCGGCCCGGCCGGACGACCCACGGCGCCACCGCCCGGCCGGCACCGGACCGCATGCGCAGCGGATTGCCGGATCGCCATCACCCCGCCTAGTCTCACGGGCGGAGGACATGTCCATGGAAAACAACATCCGGCGCCGCACGCTCCTGGCCGGGGCGGCGGGTACCCTGCCCCTGCTCGCCGCGCCTGGCCTGCTGCGGGCGCAATCCACCAGCCGCCCCGTCCAGCTCGGCCTGGTCAGCGACATGGGCGGGCCCTTCCGCGATGTCGGCGGGCCGGGCCAGCGCGTCGCGGCCGAGCTCGCCGTGCAGGATTTCGGCGGCAGCGTGCTCGGCCGGCAGATCGTGGTGCGGCAGGCGGATGGCCAGAACCGCGCCGACATCTCCGCCCAGCTCGCCCGGGAATGGATCGACCGGGAGGGCGTGGATGCGCTGGCCGATGGCGCGGCCAGCTCCGCCGGCCTTGCCATCCAGGAAGTCTGCCGGGAGCGCAAGCGGGTCTACCTGATCACCGGCCCCGCCACCTCCGACATGACGGGCGCCCGCTGCTCCCCCTACGGCATGCAGTTCGGCTACGACACCTATGCGCTGTCGCACGGCACCGCGACGGCGCTGACCAAGGCGGGCGGCGACACCTGGTTCTTCATCACCGCCGACTACGCCTTCGGGCATGCGCTGGAACGGGATGCGACCAATGCCGTGCGCGCCAATGGCGGAAGGGTGCTGGGGGCGGTGAAGGCGCCGCTCAACACCTCCGACTTCTCCTCCTTCCTGATCCAGGCGCGGGCCTCCGGCGCCAAGGTGGTGGGCCTGGCGAATGCCGGCACCGACCTGCAGAATTGCGTCAAGCAGGCCGCCGAATTCGGCCTGACCCGCGGCGGGCGGGTCCGCATGGCGACGCTGCTGGTGCAGATCCCCGACGTCGTCTCCCTGGGGCACCAGACCTGCGAGGGCATGGTCTTCACCGACAGCTTCTACTGGGACATGTCGGACAAGGCGCGCGCCTTCGCCGCCCGCTTCCAGCAGCGCATCCCGCAGCACCCGCCCGGGCTGCAGCATGCCGGCGTCTATGGCGCGACCTTGCACTGGCTGAAGGCGGTGCAGGCGGCCGGCAGCACCGACGCCGATGCGGTGGTGGCGGCGATGAAATCCACCCCGATGAACGACATGTACAACGAGAATGTCCGCATCCGCGAGGATGGGCGGGCGATGCACCGAATGTATCTCTGGCAGGTGAAGCCGGCCTCGGAGGCGAAGTCGCGCTTCGACTTCTGCCGCCTCGTCGCCGACATCCCGCCGGAGGAAGCCTGGCGGCCGATGAGCGAGGGTGGCTGTCCGCTCGTCAGGAGCTGACACCCAGGGAGGGCCGTGCCCTCCCTGGACCCACCCGCCAAGGGCCGAAGGGCCCTTGGAACCCTCGGGTTCGCCTGGCGGCCGCCGCCTCCCGGTGTCCAGGGGCCCCTCGGCCTCTGGCGGGTGGGGGTTCCGGGGGTGGGCAGCGCCCTCCCACGCCCATGCATGAGGACATCCCATGGACACGCATGACTGCGACGTGGTGGTGGTGGGCCACGGCATCGCCGGCCTCGCCGCCGCCGTCTCGGCGCTGGAAGCCGCCGCCAGCGTCGCGGTGCTGGAACGCGCCCCGCGCGAGGAGGCCGGCGGCAATACCCGCTGGACCGAGGCCTTCATGCGCATGAAGAGCCCAGAGGCGGTCGCCGACGACTTCGAATCCCATTTCGCCGCCAATGCCGGGGCCTATCTGGACCCGTCCCTGGTGGCGGAAACCGCCCGCGACTACGCCGCCTGGCCTGGCATCGTGAAGTCGCATGGCTTCACCGACCCGGAACTGGTCGGCACGCTGGCCGCGCAGGCGCCGCCGACGCTCGGCTGGCTGCAGTCGCTCGGCATCGGCTTCTCGCCCATGGCGACCTACCTGCTGACGCAATCCACCACCCGCATCATGCCGGCCGGCGGCGGGCTGCAGCTGGTGGAGACGCTGACCGCCGAGGCCGAACGCCGCGGCGCCGCCCTGCACTACGAGACGACCGCGCGCGCCCTGCTGGCCGACGCGGAAGGCCGCCCCGCCGGCATCCGCGCCACGCGCGCCGGCGGCGCCACCCTGGCCTTCCGCGCCCGCGCCGTGGTGCTGGCCTGCGGCGGGTTCGAGGGCAATCCGGAGATGCTGGCGCGCTATGTCGGCCCCAGGGCACGCCATATCCGCCCGGTCGCCCGCGGCGGCTACTACAACAAGGGCGAGGGCATCGCGATGGGCCTGGCCGCCGGCGCCGCCCCGGCCGGCGACTTCACCGAATTCCACGCCGAGCCGATCGACCCGCGCTCCGGCGTGCCGGAGCCCATCGTCTTCTGCTTCCCCTACGGCATCCTGGTGAATGCCCTGGGCGAGCGCTTCGTGGACGAGGCGTCGCGCACGGTGGACGCGGTCTACGAGGCGATCACGCGCCGCATCAACGAGCAGCCGCAGGGCATCGCCTGGTGCCTGCTCGACCAGCGGATCGAGGATGTGACGGGCTGGCGCCGCAGCGTCCGCACCGACCAGCCGCCGGTGACCGCCGCCACGCTGGAGGACCTGGCGGCGCAGACCGGCCTGCCGCCCGAGGCGCTGCGGCGGACGGTCGCGGCCTACAACGCCGCCTGCCGCCCGGGCGATTTCCGGCCCTTCGAGCTGGACGGCCTCGGCACCCATGGCCTGTCGCCGCCGAAGTCCAACTGGGCGCGGCCGATCGCGGCGGCGCCCTTCCTCGCCTACCCCATCACCTGCGCCAACTGCTTCACCTTCGGCGGGCTGAAGACCGATGCGCGGGCGCGGGTGGTGGACACCTCCGGCGAGCCCATCCCGGGCCTCTACGCCGCCGGCGAGACCGCCGGGCTGTACCATGGCGCCTATACCGGCGCGACCTCGGTGCTGCGCGGCGCGGTCTTCGGCCGGATCGCCGGGCGGGACGCGGCGCGGCTGGCCCGGGCGAATGCCGGCTGACCGGCGGCGGCCGGACCGGTTGGCGCCGCCGCCGGTCCCCGCCCCGCCGCGCCCGCCGGATCCCGGCGCG
>NZ_SMOA01000203.1 GCF_004353985.1 Paracraurococcus ruber
GCGCGGCCCGCCATGGGATGCGGCCCGGGGCGCCGCGCCGCGCCGGCGCTGTCGCAGCCCTGCTGCCGCGCCTCCGGCGCCGGGCAGGCGCCGCTTGCGGCACGAAAACACCCCGTGCTAGCCCCCCACCCCTCACCCGTCAGGACACCCTGCCGTGACCCCGCCGCTCATTGCCGTGCTGAATGGCCCGAACCTCAACCTGCTCGGCATGCGGGAGCCGGAGAAGTACGGCCACTCGACGCTGGACGACGTGGAGGCGCTCTGCGCCGAGACGGCGGAGGAGCTCGGCCTCGCCATCGATTTCCGCCAGACCAACGGGGAAGGCGAGCTGGTGACCTGGGTGCAGGAATGCCGCGGCCGGGCGGCCGGGATCATCATCAATCCCGCCGGCTACACCACCACCTCCATCGCCCTGCTCGACTCGCTGCTGGCGGTCGGGCTGCCGGTGATCGAGGTCCATATCACCAACATCCATCGCCGCGAGGAATTCCGGCACCACAGCTATGTCTCGAAGGCCGCGACCGGCGTCATCGCCGGCCTGGGCGTCGAGGGCTATGCGCTGGCGCTGCGGGCGATGGCGGGCCTTGTCGCGCCGGCGGCGGACGAGGACGACCAGGACGACGAGGCATGAGCAACGGCATCCAGTTCGACCCGGCGGCGATCCGCGCCCTGGCGCAGATCCTGAAGGACACCGACCTGACCGAGATCGAGCTGGTGGAGAAGGACAGCCGCATCCGCGTGGCGCGCACCCTGCCCACGCCGGCGGCGCCTGCGGCGGTGCAGATGGCCTGGCCGGGCGGCATGATGGCGCCGCCCGCCGCCGCCCCCGTGGCCGCGGCCCCGGTGCCGGTCCCGGCCACGCTGGCCGAGGAGAGCATGGACCTGGCCAAGCATCCCGGCCTGATCGCGTCCCCCATGGTCGGCGTCGCCTATCTCTCGCCCGAGCCGGGGCAGCCGGCCTTCGTCACGCTGGGCGCCAAGGTGGCGCAGGGGCAGACCCTGCTGCTGATCGAGGCGATGAAGACCTTCAACCAGATCAAGGCGCCGAAATCCGGCACCGTCACGCGCATCCTGATCGAATCCGGCACGCCCGTCGAATACGGCGAGCCGCTGATGATCGTGGAGTAGCGCCGCGTGCGCATAGGCAAGGTTCTCATCGCCAACCGCGGCGAGATCGCGCTGCGGATCCACCGCGCCTGCCAGGAGATGGGCATCCGCACCGTCGCGGTGCATTCCACCGCCGATGCCGCGGCGATGCATGTGCGCCTGGCGGATGAGAGCGTGTGCATCGGCCCGCCCGCGGCGCGCGACAGCTACCTGAACGTCGCCGCCATCCTCTCGGCCGCCGCCATCACCGGCGCCGATGCGGTGCATCCCGGCTACGGCTTCCTGTCGGAGAACGCGAATTTCGCCGAGATGGTGGAGGCGCATGGCCTCGCCTTCATCGGCCCCTCGCCCGAGCATATCCGGATGATGGGCGACAAGATCGCGGCGAAGGACGCCATGCGGCGGCTCGGCGTGCCCCTCGTGCCCGGCAGCCGCGGCGCCCTCACCTCGGTCGAGGAAGCGCGTGCGGTCGCCGAGGAGGTGCGCTACCCGGTGCTGATCAAGGCGGCCGCCGGCGGCGGCGGGCGCGGCATGAAGGTGGCGCGCGACGAGACCGAGATCGAGGAGGCCTGGCGGGTCGCCCGCACCGAGGCGAAGGCGGCCTTCGGCGACGACAGCGTCTACCTGGAGAAGTATCTCGACCGGCCGCGGCACATCGAGCTGCAGGTGCTGGCCGACACGCATGGCGGCGTGGTGCATTTCGGCGAGCGCGACTGCTCCCTGCAGCGCCGCCACCAGAAGCTGGTCGAGGAAGCGGGGTCGCCGGTGCTGAGCGGGGCCGAGCGCGACGCGCTGGGCGCGCAGGTGACGCGGGCGCTGCGCGAGCTCGGCTACCGCAATGCCGGCACGCTGGAATTCCTCTGGCAGGATGGGCAGTTCGCCTTCATCGAGATGAACACCCGCCTGCAGGTCGAGCACCCGGTGACCGAGATGGTCTGCGGCATCGACCTGGTGAAGGAACAGCTCCGCGTCGCCGCGGGCGAACGGCTCGGCTACGACCAGTCCGACATCCGCTTCCACGGCCATGCCATCGAATGCCGCATCACCGCCGAGGATCCGGAGAGCTTCGCGCCGTCGCCCGGGCGGGTGACCACCTACCACGCGCCCGGCGGGCTGGGCGTGCGGGTGGATAGCGCATTGTATTCGGGCTACGCCGTGCCGCCGCACTACGACAGCCTGGTGGCGAAGCTGGTGGTGCATGGCGCGACGCGGGCGGAGGCGATCGCCCGGCTGCGCCGCAGCCTGGCGGAGATGGTGGTGGACGGCATCCGCACCACGCTGCCGCTGCACCGCGCCATCATGGAGGACCCGGAGTTCCAGGCCGGCGACTACACCATCCACTGGCTGGAGCGCTTCGTCGCGCGCCGCGCCACGGCCTGAGCGGGAGCGGATTGCGCCCTTCGTCGGGGACAGGCGGGTGATGCGTGGCGGGCGGCCACCCGGGGCGGTATAGTCGCCGCATGTCCAGCCACAGCCTGGCCCAGGCCCGCCAGACGCTGCCGGCAGCCTTCGCCACCGCCTCCGCCTGGCTGCGCCGGCTCGACGTCACGCTCCGGGCGCCGGATGCGCCGCACCCGGCCGCGTGCCGCGGCGCCGGACCGGTCCGCGGCGATGCCGGCATGGCGGCCGCCCGAATCGCGCCCCTGCCGGTCGCCGCCGCATGAGCCGCCGGCAGATCGACATCACCCCGGACCTGATGCTGCGCGCCTATCGCGCCGGGCTGTTTCCCATGGCGGAAAGCCGGCGTGGCGACCGGCTCTACTGGCTGGACCCGGAGCGGCGCGGGATCATCCCGCTCGATGCCGGCTTCCACCTGCCGAAGCGGCTGCTGCGCACCACCCTGTCCGGTCCCTATGAGGTCACGGCCGACCGCGACTTCGCCGGCGCCATCGCCGGCTGCGCCGCCCCCGCCCCGGGGCGGGAGGACACCTGGATCAACCCGGAGATCGAGTATCTCTTCCTCTCGCTGCATCGGCAGGGCCACGCCCATTCGGTCGAGGTCTGGGAGGCGGGGCGGCTGGTCGGCGGCCTCTATGGCGTGGTGCTGGGCGGCGCCTTCTTCGGGGAGAGCATGTTCAGCCGGGCCCGCGATGCCTCCAAGGTCGCGCTGGTGCATCTGGTGGCGCGGCTGCGCCTGGGCGGCTTCACCCTGCTGGACAGCCAGTTCCTGACCGAGCACCTGTCGCAATTCGGCGCGCACGAGATCCCGCGCGCCGAATACAAGCGCCGCCTGGCGCATGCCGTGACCGCGGAGGCCGCCTGGCTGCCGGCGCCCGATCCGGTGGCGCTGCAGGCGGAGATCCGTGCCCTGCGCGCTGCGTCGGGCCATCCCGGCGGCGAGGAGGCGTGACCGAGGCGGCGGAGGCGCCCGCCCCTGTCCGCCGGAAGCGCGTGCAGGGCGGGGTGGCGACCGCCGATGTCGTGCTCTCCGCCCATGCCGGCGGCAATGCCGACCTCTTCCCCCGCATCCTCGCCCTGCACGTGCCGGACGGCGCGGTCGTCGCCGACGTCACCTACGGCCAGGGCGTGTTCTGGCGGCAGGTGCCGCCCGGCCGCTACCGCCTGCTGGCCAGCGACCTGTCCACCGGCACCGATTGCCGCGCCCTGCCGCATGCCGATGCCTCGGTGGACGCCCTGGTGCTCGACCCGCCCTATATGGAGGGCCTGCTGCGGCCGAAGGCGGAGACGCGCGGCGGGCAGGGCAGCCATGCGGCGCTGCGCACCTACTATGATGCCGGCGGCGGCCGGGCGGGCCCCGGCGGCGGCCGCTGGCATCAGGCGGTGCTCGACCTCTACCTGGATGCGGCGCGGGAGGCGCGGCGGGTGCTGCGCGACCACGGCATCCTCATCGTCAAGTGCCAGGACGAGGTCAGCGCCAACCGCCAGGAACTGACGCATGTGCAGATCGTCACCGGGCTGGCGGCGATGGGCTTCTATGCGCGCGACCTCTTCGTGCTGGTGCGGCCGAACCGGCCGGGCGTGGCGCGCCTGCTGAAGCAGGTGCATGCCCGCAAGAACCACAGCTATTTCCTGGTCTTCCAGAAGGTGCCGGCGGGCCAGGACCCGGCCCGCTACCGCACCCGGGACCTGCTGCCCGGCGCCTGAGCGGGCCGCCTTGGCTGCCGCCCGGAAAGGCGCACCGGGAAGGCGGGGCCGGCGGCGGCCCCCGCGCCCATGGCGACCAGACCTCAGGCCGACCGGCCCGATCCCCCCGCCCTGCCGTCCCGCCCCTGCACGCGATGCCGCTGTCTTTCCGTCGGGAGGTCGCGGCGCCGGCGTCAGGCCTCCTCCCCGGCCATGACCAGCGCCAGCACCTCCCGGCTTGCCAGCCCGGCCGCAAGCGCGCGGCGACCCGCCCGGCTTCCGGCCAGGCGGGCCAGGCCCCGGTCGGCCAGCGCCGCGCCCCAGACCATGCCGCCCAGGCCGAGCATTCCCGCGAGGTGCACCCGGACCAGCATCTCCGCCAGGCCGCCGGCGCGCAGGCCGAGCAGCGCGGTGGCCAGCGTCAGCAGCCCCGCGGCGAAGACCCCGCCGCCCTGCTGCAGCGATTGCCGGCCGGCCTGCTCCGCCGCCGCCAGCCGCGCCTCCAGCATCGCCTGGGTCGAGGGCGGGCGGCGCGCGCCGCCGGCCGCGGGGCGCTGGCCGACCGGCGGGGGAAAGGGGGACGAGACCATGCGATGAGCCTCCGTCTTGGTACGGTGCCCGGCGATCCTTCCTGGCCGCAGCTTCCGCCGCGGGCGGCCGGCCGCCAAGCCCCGGCATGCGCCCGGCGGTGCGAGGCGGCCGCCCCGCGCCGCCGGCAGCCGCCGCCAGGGTGGACAAGCGGCAGCCCCGGGCGCAGAACACGCGCCCCCTTTCGCCCGGCCGCAGAGGCGCCGCATGTCAGACCGCATCTCCCTCCCGAAGGACCGCATCAAGGTCCTGCTGCTGGAGGGCATTTCCGACAGCGCCGTCGAGCTGCTGGCCGCCGCCGGGTACCAGAACGTCACCCGCCTGGCCAAGGCGCTGGATGGGCCGGCGCTGGCCGAGGCGCTCCAGGGCGTCCACATGCTCGGCATCCGGTCCCGCACCCAGCTGCGGGGCGCGGCGCTGGCGGCGGCCGACCGGCTGATCGCGGTGGGCTGCTTCTGCATCGGCACCAACCAGGTGGACCTGGACGGCACGCGGCTGCGCGCCATCCCGGTGTTCAACGCCCCCTTCTCCAACACCCGCAGCGTCGCCGAGCTGGTGATGGGCGAGGTGGTGATGCTGCTGCGGAACATCCCCGACAAGTCGCGCAGCGCCCACCAGGGCGGCTGGGACAAGTCGGCCGAGGGCAGCTTCGAGGTGCGCGGGCGGACCTTGGGCATCGTCGGCTACGGCAATATCGGCAGCCAGCTGAGCGTCCTGGCCGAGGCCTTCGGCATGCGGGTCATCTACTTCGACCACACCACCAAGCTGCCGCACGGCAATGCCCGCCCCTGCGGCAGCCTGCGGGAGCTGCTGGCCGAGGCCGACATCGTCACGCTGCACGTGCCGGAGACGCCGGAGACCATCGGCATGATCGGCGCCGCGGAGCTGCGCGCCATGAAGCCCGGCAGCATCCTGATCAACAACGCCCGCGGCATGCTGGTGGACCTGGAGGCGACGGCGGCGGCGCTGCGGTCGCGCCACCTGCTGGGCTTCGCCGCCGACGTCTTCCCGGAGGAGCCGGCGCGCAACGGCGAGACCTTCCAGAGCCCGGTGCAGGGCCTGCCCAACGTGATCCTGACGCCGCATATCGGCGGCAGCACGCAGGAAGCGCAGTCGCGCATCGGCCAGGAGGTCGCGCGCAAGCTGATCGAGTACAGCGACAGCGGCGCGACGGTGGGGGCGGTGAATTTCCCGCAGGTGCAGCTGCCGCCGCGGCCGACCGGCGCGCGCTGGACGCATGTGCACCGCGACGCGCCCGGCGTGCTGTCCCGCATCAACGAGGCCTTCGGCCGGCGCGGCCTGAACATCGCCGCGCAGTACTACCAGACCTATGGCGAGCTGGGGTACGTGGTGGTGGAGAGCGTCGAGGCGCGGGCCGAGGCCGAGGCGATCCTGGGCGAGTTGCGGGCGCTGCCCGGCACCGTCAGGGCGCGGCTGATCTACGAGCGGGAATAGGGCCGGCGGAGAGGCCCGGCCGCGCGTCGCCGCCGGGCCGGGTCGCCCGGGGGGCAGGGATGCCTAGGGCCGATCGCGGGACGGCGTGAACGCCCGGACGCGTGAATCCGCTCTGCAATCGATAGGATAGAGCGGATCGCGGAGGGCCGTGAACGGCCCGGGGCGTGAATCTGCTCTGAAAACAACACGCTACAGCGGCGCGGCGTTCAGTTTTGAACGCAAGCCGCTGTAGCGCGCCGGCGATGCGGCACGCCCCTGGGACGGCAGGCCAGGGGCGGCGCCGGGCGAACCCTTCACGGACCTTGCCCCGGCCCTGGCCCGCCGCGCGGCCGATCGGGTCGCGGGCGGCGGGCGCAGTTCGTCGCCACGGCCCGCTGCGTCGGCAGCGGGCCGTCCCCGGGCGCCGTCGGTATCGGGCATGTCGCGCGGATCGCCGGGGCGAATGCCGGCAGCCGGAGGCGATCGGTCAGGCAGCGCCCCGCGCGCGGCTTCGGCCGGGCATCGCGCGGCCGTGGGCCGCAAAAGGAAAGCGCCCGGATGGGGCCATCCGGGCGCGGGACGTTGCCCTGCGAACAGGGGCCGATGCAGGCCGCGCGGGCAGAGGCCGCCGCGGCCTGCGGTGGCGGCTCAGGCCGCCTCGCCCTCGCGCCGCTCCCGCTGCGCCGCGTCCTTGGCGCGGCGGCGGGCATGCGACTGCAGCCGCGCCAGGTCGGCCGCCGGCAGGTCGAAGGCCTCCAGCGCCGCATAGCAGCGATGGATCTCGGTCTGGGCAGCGAAGAAGCCGCGGATGTCGCCGCAGAGGCGGCCATGCGCCGCGGCGAGTTCCGCCGCCTC
Source organism: Paracraurococcus ruber (assembly GCF_004353985.1). GTDB lineage: Bacteria > Pseudomonadota > Alphaproteobacteria > Acetobacterales > Acetobacteraceae > Paracraurococcus > Paracraurococcus ruber. Next base: position 7,069 of record NZ_SMOA01000203.1, read on the forward strand.
GTATTCCGCGACCGCGGCGCGGAAGGCGGCGTGCTTGGCGGGGTCGCCGGCCAGCTTGAAGCCGGGGCCGCGCTTCGGCCATTCGAGCCGCAGGGGCTCTGGCGCCGCGGGGTCGCGGGGGGCGAGGAAGAAATCGGCCGGCAGCCGCGGGAGGACCAGTGGCCGGATGCCCGGCACCGTATGCATGCGTCGTTCCATCCCAATCGCTCGCTATTCCGTGCAGCGTTTTCGGGGCCAGGGGGCACCCCGATGACGGGACCGTAAACCAATCCGCTGGGGTTGGGGAGGCGGGATGCGATGATTCCGGGGTCGTCACGCAAAGAATTTCGCGTCCTGCGTGTGGCGGCGCAGCATGGCCGACACGCAGGCGGTCCGTTCCGGAACCGGCCGCAGACCGGGCTGTGGATGGCAACCCGCAAGGCCCTGCAAGGCTTGGGGGCGGGAGACGTCGGGCGCAGGACGTTGCGACAGGCGGTCGGGTCCCGGCTGCCCGCCATTTCCTGCCGGGTGGGGCATCCGCGCCACGCCCGGGCCGTCGCGGTTCCCGTCATCGCGGTTTGGTGATGATGGTCGTTGTGCTCGGCCCCGCGGGGGCGGGCGGCGAGGCCGCCGCGAGCGGATGGCAAAAGCTCGCCCGAGATCCCGGCCGGGCGGCGCGCAGCGGCGCGGCTCCGCGCCCCCCTGGCGGGGCAGGGGCGCCCGCCCCTTCCATCCCCGTCCCCCATCGCCTAGAAGGCCGCCCTCGCCACGCCTTGCCCCAGGTCCGTCACCGGGGCTTCGGCGCGCGCCCGCTCATTCACCTCCACCCGGACAGGCAGCCCACCATGGCAAAGATGCAGGCCAACCAGATGCGTGCCGGCATGGTCATCGAATTCGAAGGCCAGCGCTACACCATCCTCAAGCAGAACATCATGATCCCGGGCAAGGGCGCCGCCGTCATCCAGGTGGAGATGCGCAACATCAAGTCCGGCGCCAAGAAGGACCAGCGCTGGCGGACGGCCGATACGGTGGAGCGGCTGGAGACGGCGGACGAGGAGTTCACCTTCTCCTACATGGACGGTGAGCAGATCGTCCTGATGCACCCCGAGACCTTCGAGCAGACGCATGTCTCGACCGGCATCCTGGGCGACCGCCTGCCCTTCCTGGTCGAGGGCATGACCGTCCAGGTCCGCCTGATCGAGGGCGAGCCGGTGGCGATGACCCTGCCGGAAAGCGTCGTTTTGGAAGTGACCGAGGCCGATCCGGTGGTGAAGGGGCAGACCGCCTCCTCCTCCTACAAGCCGGCGGTGCTGTCCAACGGCGTGAAGACGATGGTGCCGCCCTTCGTCACCGCCGGCGACAGGATCGTGGTGAAGACCGAGGACGCCTCCTACGTCGAGCGGGCGAAGTAGCCGCCAAGCCTTTCCCTCCGGTGCCGGGGCCGCCGCGCCCCGGCCACCGCCGCCGCGCCCGGCCGGGGCGCGGCCCCGGCTCGTCGCCCGGCCCGCCCGTTATCCGGCCCCGCGTCATCTGCCCGCGCGCCATCCGCGCGCCCCTGCCGCCCCCCCTCCATCGCCGGGACAGCCATGGCCCCCTCCCCCCGCCTCTCCCCCGCCCTCAACGTCGTCGTCAACGCCGTCCAGAAGGCCGGCAAGCGGCTGCTGCGCGACTTCGGGGAGGTCGAGCAGCTGCAGGTCTCGGTGAAGGGGCCGGGCGACTTCGTCTCCGCCGCCGACATCCGGGCGGAGGAGACGCTGCGCGCCGAGCTGTCGCGCGCCCGGCCCGGCTTCGCCTTCCTGATGGAGGAAAGCGGCAGCCATGGCGCCGAGGACTGGGAATGGCGCTGGGTGGTCGATCCGCTCGACGGCACCAGCAATTTCCTGCACGGCATCCCGCACTGGTGCGTCTCGGTCGGGATCGAGAAGCGGATCGCCGAGGACCGCACCGAGATCATGGCCGGCGTCGTCTACAACCCGGCCGCCGACGAGATGTTCTGGGCCGAGAAGGGCGTCGGCGCCTTCCTGAACGATCGGCGGCTGCGGGTCTCCGGCCGGCGCGACCTGAAGGAGGCGCTGTTCGCCACCGGCATCCCCTTCGCCGGCGTGCCGCGCAAGGCGGAGTTCAGCCAGATCCTCGCCAAAATCATGCCGCAGGTGGCCGGGGTGCGCCGCTTCGGCTCGGCGGCGCTTGACCTCGCCTGGACCGCGGCCGGCCGCTACGACGGCTACTGGGAGCTCGGCATCAAGAAGTGGGACATGGCGGCCGGCCTGATCCTGGTGCGGGAGGCCGGCGGCTTCGTCACCGACCCCGAGGGCGGCGACCCCTATGCCGAGGGCAATGTGGTCGCCGGCAACACGACCATGCAGCCGAAGCTGCGCGAGTTCGTGCAGGAGGGCATCGGGTCGGTGGCCTCCGCCCGCCCCCGCGCGCCGGAGGCGCCGGCCGCCGGCTGATCCCACCGGCCCGCGCGCCGCACCGGGGGCGGTCGGCTGGGAGCCACGAGGTACCGGGCGGCGCCCGCGCGGGACCTGGCGGCAGCAGCGGTGCGCCGCAGCGCGGGCGCCCATCGAGGCCGGACGGCGGCGCCAGGGCAGGCCCTTCGCCGCGGGCGCGATCCGCCGGCGCCGGCCGGCGGCCATCCCGCGCCGGCATCGGCCTGCTTCCGCCCGAAGGCCGGCCTGCGCCGGAAAATGATCGGCGGCAGGCTTTCATCTCAAAGGCTTGGGCGGCCGGGGCAGTGGCCGAACCGGGGAAAGTCTGCTTACTGTCGGCAGGATCGTTCGGGGACGGATTCGAGGGTGTCGGGAAGCAGGACCTGCCCGGGCATGGCGGGGCGGTGGCGCAGGCCGGCCGGGGCGCGTCGCGCGGCGCGGCGCCCGCGCGCCTGGGCGCTCGCCCTGGCCCT
>NZ_SMOA01000204.1 GCF_004353985.1 Paracraurococcus ruber
GTGACGGCGCGCCGCCGCGTGCTGGGCGGCCTGGCCGGCGCCCTGGCCGCCGGCGCCGCCATTCCCGCCAGCGCGCAGCGCAGCTACGCCCCCGGGGCGCCGCCCGCGCGCTACCCGGATGCCGACATCGTCGCGCTGGACAAGAAGCGATTCACCATGACGCTCGGCAACAGCGCCATCAAGCGCGTCGCCACCGGCTATGGCTGGGCGGAAGGCCCGGCCTGGCACGCCACCGGCCGCTTCTGGGTGTGGTCGGACATCCCGAACGACGAATGCCTGCGGATGAACGAGGAGGACCATTCGGTCCACCGCCGCTTCCGCTCGCCCTCCGGCTTCTCCAACGGCAACACCTTCGACCGCGAGGGGCGGCAGATCGCCTTCCGCCACTTCCACCGCGACGTGGTGCGCTACGAGCCGGACGGGCGCGTCACGGTGCTAGCGGCGCGCGGGCCGGACGGCAATTTCAACGCGCCCAACGACGGCGTCGTGCATCCCACCGACGGCAGCATCTGGTTCACCGACCCCGGCTATGGCGCGCTGATGAATTACGAAGGCCAGCGCGTGCCGGAAGCGGCGAACAGCCCCCGTCCCTTCATCAAGGAAGCGGTCTACCGGATCGATGCGCAGAGCGGCCAGGTCACCAAGGTGGCGGACCAGCCCTTCAAGCCGAACGGGCTGTGCTTCTCGCCCGACTACCGGCGGCTCTATGTCGCGGACAGCGGCAGCAGCCATTATCCGGAAGCGAAGAACATCATCTGGGCCTTCGACGTGGACGGCCAGCGCGCGACCAATCCGCGCACCTTCGCCAGCATGGAGTTCGAGGGCAAGTCGGGCTTCGGCGACGGCGTTCGCTGCGACGAGGCCGGCAATGTCTGGGTCGGCGCCGGCTGGGTGGGCGATGGCTATGACGGCGTGCACGTCTTCGCGCCGGACGGCGCGCGCATCGGGCTCATCAAGCTGCCGGAGATCTGCGCCAATCTCTGCTTCGGCGGCACCCGCCGGAACCAGCTGCTGATGACCGCCAGCCAGAGCATCTACCTGCTGCCGGTGGAGACGCGCGGCGCGCATTTCTGCTGAGGCGGCACCACGGTGGATGGCGGGCGGGCCGCGGCGCGCGGCTTCGTCCCGCCGTCCCTTTCGGAAGGCGGATGGCGCGTCCGGGTGGACGCGCCATCCCTGCCTGCGCAGGCGCCGCCTTCGCAGCGGCGACGGCTCAGCCCATCGTCGCGTCGCCGGATGCGGCGCCGATCGCCGCAAGCCCCCGGCGGATCTCCGGCCGCAGCCGCCGCAGGCCGATCCGCCGCGCCAGGTCCTCGGCCTTCGCCAATTCCTCGCCGGCCTGCCCGGGCGTCCCGCCCAGCATCGCCAGATGCGCCAGGGCGAGATGCGTATGGACGACGGTCGGCAGGAAGCCGCGCGCCGTCGCCTCCGCCAGCGTGCTCCCGGCGACATCCATCGCCAGGGCGAGGTCTCCGTCGCGGCCTTCCGCCAGCGCGCGGACGAGGGGCGGCCCGCAGATCAGGCGCTTGCCGATCCGCCCTTCCCGTCCCGCCTGGTCGGAGGCCGCGGTCAGCAGGTCCCGCGCCTCGACATGCCGCCCGGTCGCCACATAGGCCCGGCCGAGGACCGAGGCGATGGACGGGATGTGGTAGCCGATCCCGTTGGCGCGCGCCGTCGCCAGCGACTGCTCCAGCAGGATGATGGCGTCGGTCACCCGGTCGGCCTGGAGCAGGAGGTCGCCTTCGTAGACGCTGACGACCAGGTGGTCGAAGGCATGGCCATGCCGCTCGGACAGGGCGCGCGCCTTCCGGATCGCCTCCATCCCGGCCTCCGCCCGGCCGAGATCGGCCCGGAACTGCGCGAGGAAGCAGAAATACACCACCGAAGGCAGGACGAAGGTGGCCGGCGTGCGGGCATGGCCTTCCTCGCTGTCCGCATGGGCCAGATGCGCCTCCAGCAGGGTGCGGCCGCTCTCCAGCTCGCCGGCATACCAGTAGGCCTGGCCGAGCGCGAAGCTCGCGCTCACCACGTCGATGACCTTGCCGTGCTCGAGCATGATGTCGACGGCGGAGCGGCCGAGCTGGATCGCCCGCGCCAGCTCCCCGCCATGGGAGAGCTTGTTGCAGCGGTTGATGTAGCCGCGGGCGAGGCTGACGGGGTCGGCCGTCGCATCCTGCGCCTCCTCGGGCTCGCCGAAGGGCGCGGTGTCGGGCTGGTCGGCCGCGACATACTGGATGCTGCGCAGCCGCAGCCGGACATCGATGGCCTGCAGCGCGGCGGGGCTGCCGGGCGGGTGCCGCTCCAGCGCCAGGATCGCAGTCTCGAGGAAGGCCTTCGCCTCGCGCCAGGCCGGCCGGCGGGAGGCCCGTTCCGCCGCCTCCAGGGCATAGCGCGCCGCCTCGGGCCAGGCCTCGGCCAGCGTCGCATGATGCGCCAGGTCTTCCGACAGCGTGTCGTCACGGTCCCCGCGACGGGCCTCCAGCGCCGCCAGCACCCGCCGGTGCAGCGCCCGCCGGTGGCTCCGCAGCAGGCTGCCATAGGCCACCGCCCGCACCAGCGCATGCGTGAAGCGATGCGTCGGGTCCGGCGCATCCTCCGTCCGCGTGAGATAGCCGGCCGTGATCAGCACGCCGATCTCGATTGCGATGGTCTGCGGCGGGATGTCGGTGATCCCGGCCAGCAGGGGCGACGGGACGTCGCGGCCGATCACCGCCGCGACCTGCAGGATGTGCCGGTGCAGCGGCGACAGGCGGTCGATGCGCGAGGCGATGATGGCGTGCACCGAATCCGGGATGGCGACGCGTTCCGGCGCCGGCGGGCCTTCGGCCAGCACGCCGGATTCCTGCAGGGACCGGGCGAATTCCTCGAGGAAGAACGGCGTGCCGTCGGCACGTCCGACGATGTGCCGCCGCAGCGGCGCCAGCGCCTCGGACCCGCCCAGCAGCTCCTTGAGGATCGCCTCGCCTTCCGCGGCGGTCAGGTCGCGCAGCCGGATGGTCGTTCGGGACGCATGGCCGGCATCGCCCCAGTCCGGCCGACGCTCGGGGCGCGCGGTCACCAGGACCATCAGGCGGATCCAGTCCAGGCTGTCCAAGACCTCCTGCAGCAGCTCGGCGCTCGAATTGTCCAGCCAGTGGTAGTCCTCGAGGATCAGCAGGACCGGGCGCCGGCCGGCCAGCCGCAGCAGGATGTCGCGCACGGTCCGTACCATCCGCTGGCGTCGCTCGGCCGGATCGGCCGGTCCCGTCGCCGCATCCGGGTCCAGCTGCGACAGCAGCGGCATGATGTCCCGCCGCGGCTCGCCCCGACCATCCTCCGGCAGGTCGGCGGAAAGCTGGCGCAGCAGGGCGGTGATAAACAGGTAGGGCACCGCGATCGACTGCGCCGTCGTCTCGACGCGCAGGATGAGCCAGGCGCTGGCCGCCTGCCCGGCGAGGAATTCATGCAGCAGGCGGGATTTCCCCATGCCCGCATCGGCGACGACCGCCATCGCCTGCAGGCGGCCGCGCTGCGCCCGCGCGGCCGCCTGCGAGAGTTGCACCAGCTCCTCATCGCGGCCGACGAACCGGGTCAGCGGCCGCAGCCCGATGCGCGCCGTCCAGCCGGTCGCGTCGGTGACGCCCAGGAGCCGGTAGGCATGCATCGGCGTGTCGATGCCCTTCAGCGCCACCGCCCCGATCGAGGCCAGGATGGCGATGCCGCCCACCAGGCGGGCGGTCTGCGGCGCGATGAGGATGGTGGAGGGTTCCGCCTTCTGCTCCAGCCGGTTGGCGATATGCGCCGTCAGCCCTTCCACCCCGACATCCGTGGCGCCCGGGCCGTTCGCGCGCAGGATGACCGGGCCGCTGCAGATCCCGATCCGCACCGGCAGGGCTGCCGGGCCGAGCGCGCCGACATTTTCCAGGATGGCGAGCGCGGCCAGGCAGGCGCGCGCCGCATGGTCCTCCGCCGCCAGCGGTGCGCCGAACACCGCCATCAGGCCATCGCCCATGCGGGTGGCGACGATGCCGCCATGCTGCTGCACCGTCTCGGCGATGGCGCGCAGCACGGGCGCCAGGATGTCGCTGGCATCCTCCGTCTCCATGCGCGAGATCAGCGCGGTGGAATCGCTGATATCGGCGAAGAGGACAGAGACATGCTTCTGCAGCGCCGTGGGCAGGTCGGGCGCCGCGCGGCGCGGCGCATCCCCGGCACCGTCCAGGGCATTGCCGCAGCCGGTGCAGAAGCGCGCGGCCGGGCGGTTCGCCGTGCCGCATCCCGCGCAAGGGCGGTGCAGGCGGGTCCCGCAATGGTCGCAGAACTGTCCCGGAACCGCGGCCTGGCCGCAGCTGGGACAGAGGGCGCTCATCCCACCCCGCCCGTCGCGCTTCCGGCCGTGGTGCCCGGATTGTAGATCACATGGGCGCAGGCCCGGCAGGCCTCCGGCCCGGCCTGCGCCCACCACCGGCAGGTGCCCCGGATGGCGCAGCGCGGCAGGGACGCCAGCGTGTCCGGCGCGAGTTGCAGCCGGTCGACGGTTTCCTGCATCCGGCCGATCAGGGAGCAGGCCGCGTCGCGCCATTGAACGCAGCGCGACTCGCGGCAGGGGCCGGCCAGGCGAAACATCCGCTCGGGCTGCGGCCCGGCCGCGGCGCGCATGGCATCGGTCAGCGGAATGGGCGTCGGGATGTTCGCGACGCGCCCATTGGCCTCGATGAAGCCGATGATCTGCGGCTCATGCTTCGGGTCGCCCGTCACGCTCGGGCAGGTCATGCGCTTCGTCATCGGCAGCCTGCTGGGCATGCGACGGCGCCTGGCGCCATGCGTGGCCGGTGCCGGCCGTCGCCGCCGCCAGGATCGCCGCCGCGCGCGGCGACGCCCGTCGTCAATTCGTGGGCGACGGCGGCTCGGGGTCCTGCGGCTCGGGCGGCGGCGGGGGCTCGTCCCCGGCCCCATTGCCCTCGGGCAGCAGGCTGATGGTGACGAGGCCGGAGGTGCGGGAGATCTTGGCGAGATGCGCGACCACGGTTTCCTGCACCGACCGCAGCAGCGCGCGCTGCTCGGCCCCGGTCAGCTGCACATAGGCCAGATCGATGCAGAGATGTCCGCCGCCACGCGCACGAAAACCCATGGGCTTCTCCTGAGGCACGGTTCCGGCTGCGGTCGCAGTGCGACCGGCTGAAACCATATTCCTCAGACAATGAATTTTCCTGACAATGATTGTCAAGCGACCGCAGCGCTGGCGATGCGGGATGGCGGCGTCGCGGTCCCACGGGGCAGCGCGCGACGTCCGCGGGCCGAATGCGGGATGCGACACGGCCACGCCCGCGTTTGGCACTCCCGGGCGTGAGGCGCGGCCACGGCGGATGGCGTTCGGCACCGAAGCCGGCGCCGCCATGGCCATTCGATTGCAGGGCTGCGGCACGCCCCGGGCCGTTCAAGGCCCGGGGCGTGCCGCTCCGGTCACGTCCGTCCCGGGCCGCGGCTCAGTTCGCGCGCTCCACGCACATCGCCACGCCCATGCCGCCGCCGATGCACAGCGTCGCCAGCCCGCGCTTCGCGCCGCGCCGCTGCATCTCGAACAGCAGGGTGTTCAGCACCCGCGCGCCCGAGGCGCCGATGGGATGGCCCAGCGCGATGGCGCCGCCATTGACGTTCACCTTGGCCGGATCCCAGCCCAGATCCTTGTTCACCGCGCAGGCCTGCGCCGCGAAGGCCTCGTTCGCCTCGATCAGGTCCAGCGTGCCGACATCCCAGCCCGCCTTCTGCAGCGCCTTGCGGCTGGACGGGATCGGCCCGGTGCCCATGATCGACGGATCGACGCCAGCGGTGGCCCAGGAGACGATGCGCGCCAGCGGCGTGATGCCGCGCTTGCGCGCCTCCTTCGCGCTCATCACCAGCAGCGCCGCGGCGCCGTCATTGATGCCGCTGGCATTGCCGGCGGTGACGGTGCCGGTCTTGCTGAAGGCCGGGCGCAGCTTCTGCAGCACCTCGTAGGTGGTCTCGGGCTTCGGGTACTCGTCGTTCTCGACGACGACGTCGCCCTTGCGGCCCTTCACGGTCACCGCCGCGATCTCGTCGCGGAAGCGGCCGGCCTGCATCGCCTCGCCCGCCTTGCGCTGGCTGGCGGCGGCGAACTCGTCCTGCTGCTCGCGGGTGATCTGGTATTTCTCGGCGACGTTCTCGGCGGTGGTGCCCATGTGGTAGCCGTGGAAGGCGTCCCACAGCCCGTCCTTGATCATGGTGTCCACCATGGCCAGGTCGCCCATCTTCTGCCCGGCGCGCAGCTGCGCGGCGTGCGGCGCCTGGGTCATGCTCTCCATGCCGCCGGCGATGACGATGGAGGCGTCGCCGCAGGCGATCTGCTGCGCCGCCAGCGCGACCGTGCGGAGGCCGGACCCGCAGAGCTGGTTGATGCCGAAGGCGGTGCGCTCGACCGGGATGCCGGCGGCGACGGCCGCCTGGCGGGCGGGGTTCTGGCCGGCGCCGGCGGGCAGCACCTGGCCCAGGATCACCTCGTCCACCTCCTCGGCCCTCACGCCGGCGCGCGACAGCACCGCCTGGATGGCGACGGTGCCGAGCGCATGGGCCGGCAGGCTGGCGAAGGCGCCGTTGAAGCTGCCGACGGGGGTGCGCGCCGCGGAGGCGATGACGATCTCGGTCAAGACTGGTTCTCCCACCCTTATGTTGCGCCGCACTCTGGACCCGCCGGCCCGGATCCGGCAAGCCGGACGGGGCGCGGCCCGCGCCAGCCGGCCGGCCAGGCGAAGGCCCGCCGCCGGGATGGCGGAAGCGCCGCCCTGGCCCCGCTGCTTCCGGGCATCCTTGGCGCAGGGTCAGGCGGGCAGCGCCTTGATCCAGGTCAGCAGCGGCCGCCAGAGCACGACGTCGGCCGCACTGCCCGCGACCATGCCGACATGGCCGGCCGCGGCATGGTGAACAAGGGCGGCGGGCAGCCGGTCCGCCAGCGCAAGGGCGGAACTGGGCGGGACGATGCGGTCGCGCGCCGGTATTGCAACGAAGCAGGGCAGGCGGATGCTGCGCGGCGTCACCGGTGCGCCGGCGATGCGCCAGGCGCCGCGCAGCGGCGCATTGCCGCCATACCAGCTGCCCAGCGCCTCCCGCGCCACCGGGGCGGCGAGCGGCACGCCGTCGTTCAACCAGTCCTCCAGCGCGACGAAGCGGCGGGCCTGCGGGCTTTCCGGATCGAGGTCGCGAAAGGCGCGAAATTTCTCGCCGATGGCGGCCGGGTCCAGCGCGGCGAACAGCGCCTGCAGCACATCCACCGGCAGCGCGCCGGTCGCCTGCATCGCCGGCTCCCACAGCGGCAGGGTCGCCGCCAGCGACTGGGCGCGCGCCGCGTCCCCGGCCCAGAAATCCCAGGGCGTCGCCAGCAGCGCCAAGCCGCGCAGCGCCCCCGGCAGACGCTGCGCCGCCGCCAGCGCCAGCATGCCGCCCATGCAGTAGCCGACCAGCACCGGCGGCTGCCCGGCGATGCGCGTGGCCGCGGCGATGGCGCGCCGCAGCCGTCCCGCGACATAGTCGGTCAGCGTGAAGCAGCGCTCGGCCGGGCCGGGCATGCCCCAGTCCAGCAGCAGCACGCGCAACCCCTGCCCGGCCAAGTGGCGCAGCATCGACGCCTCGGGCAGCAGGTCCAGCACGGCCGCGCGGTTGATGAGCGAGGGAACGACCAGCAGCGCCGGGCCAACCGCCCCGCCATAGTCCAGCAGCCGGCTGCCGCCTTCCGCCCAGGCCATGGGCGGGTCGGCCAGGTCGCGCCGGAAGGGATGGCGGCGATAGGCGAGGATCCCCTCCGCCAGGGCAAGGTCGCGGGCCAGCAGCCGGCGCTCCACCGCGGCGGCGAAGGCCTCAGGCGGGTGACCGGCGGCGGCGAGGGCGTCGGCGATCCGCGCCGCCTCCCGCCTCCCCGCATTCGAGCGCGGCCAGGCGCCGTTCCAGCTCGGCGATGCGGGCGTGCAGGGCGGCGGCATCCGCGCCGCCCAGCGGGTCGCCAGGGACAGGCCCAGATGCAGCGCCAGCGGCCGCGGCCCCAGGCGGGGCGTCGGGCGGGCCGTCGGGCGCGCCGCCTGGGGCCGCGCCGGGCTCATCGCCCGGCGTCCCCGTCGCCTGCCGCCAGGCCGCCGCCAGGGCCGGGTCCGCCGTCCATCCCGCCAGCTCCGATTGCCAGAGCGCGATCCAGGCCTCCGCCAGCCGGTCCAGCTCCGCCTCGCATTCCTGTCCCTCGGGCCTGGTCACCGCCCACGCATCCCCCTGCTTCCACCCGGCTGCCGCCGCTGTCCAGCCCGCCGCGCCGGGGCACGCGGCAGGGGCTTGGTGCGCTGCGGAATTCCCGCTAACGCAGCCAAGCCGGCGGCGTGCTAGTCTCGACGCAACAGGATCGTCATGGCCCTTCCGCGACCGCACGATCCGCGCCGCCCGAGGAAGGAACGCAGCCCTCATGGCCGAGAATGCCGCCCGCGCCGAATCCGCGCCCGAGACCCCGGCGCAACCCGTGGTGGTCAAGAAATACGCCAATCGCCGCCTCTACAACACCGAATCCAGCAGCTACGTGACGCTCGAGGACCTGGCGGGGATGGTGCGGCAGGGCCGCGACTTCATCGTCTTCGACGCCAAGTCGGGTGAGGACATCACCCGCTCCGTCCTCACCCAGATCATCGTCGAGGAGGAGTCGAAGGGCCGCAACCTGCTGCCCGAGAGCTTCCTGCGCCACCTCATCGGCTTCTACGGCGACAGCCTGCAGAGCGTGCTGCCGCGCTACCTGGAACACGCGATGGCCGGCTTCGCCAAGCAGCAGGAGCAGATGCGGCGATCGGTGGAACAGGCCATGGGCGGCTTCATGCCCTTCGGCGGCCTGCCGGCGCTGGAAGAGATGGGCAAGCAGAACATGGCGATGCTCGAGCGCGCGATGAGCCTGTTCGCGCCGTTCCGCGCGCCGGATTCATCGCAGCCGCAGACGGTCGAGCAGCTGCGGGCCGAGGTGGAATCGCTGCGCCGGCAGCTTGCCGAGGCGCAGCGAACCGACAAGAGTTCCTCGCGCACGGCGTGAAGTTCGCCGATCGCGGTCGCATCACGCGTTCGTCACGCTTCGGAGTGGAACGCCGTCCGACGCGCGGCATTCCGTTGAGCGAGATTGCTCAACGGGGGCGAATAGCGCGATGGCGACCACAACGCAGAGCGAGGCGCGGCGCAGCGATGGCGCGAAGCCCGGCCAGCGGGCGAATGCCGCCGACAGGCATGTCGGGTCGCGCATCCGGGAGCGCCGCGTGATGATGGGGCTGTCGCAACAACAGCTCGCCCGCATGATCGGCGTGACCTACCAGCAGGCGCACAAGTACGAGCGCGGCCTGAACCGCATCTCCGCCGGCCGGCTGTTCGAGATCGCGCAGGTGCTCGGCGTCGGCGTGTCGTGGTTCTTCGAGGGGCTGGCCGCGGATGCCGAGCCGCACGAGATCTCGCCGCGGCAGCGCATGTGCCTCGAGCTGGCGCGCAACTTCGCCATGATCGACAACGAGAAGCACCAGGAAGCGCTCAGCCAGATGGCACGGGCGCTGGCGGCGCAGAGCCAGGCGGCGCAGGTGGCGATCACGCCCGAACCCGCGCCCGCAAACGAACCCCACTGACGCGGAGCCAGGGCGGGCTGCTCCGCCCCGCGGCCCGCCTCAGAAATCCATTGCCTTCCTCTCGCCGCCCTGCCCCACCGCCGCTGCTTCGCCCGAAGCGGCGGTCGTTGCGTCCGGTCCTGCTTGCGCTGCTCTATGTCCTGATCGGCGCGGTGGGCGGCGGCGTGGTCGGACTGCGGCTGCGGCCGCCGCCGGCCCCCGTCGTCGCCACCGAGCCCATGCCGGCCGGCACAACGGCCGGCCCGGCC
>NZ_SMOA01000205.1 GCF_004353985.1 Paracraurococcus ruber
TCCAGGCTGCCGGGGCCAGGAGGAGCCTTGGATGCAGCAGCCGGTGACCGAGGCCCATGCCGCCGGCCGCATCGCCGCGCCGACGCCGGCGGCGCCCGGCACGCCCTGGCCGCTGCCGCCGGGGCAGTACCCGCTCGGCCTCGGCGGCGAACGCGACGGGCTGCTGCGCGTGCCCGCCGCGGCGCCGCCCGGGCCGCTGCCGCTCATCCTCATGCTGCATGGCGCGACCGGCACGGCGGAACGGGCGCTGCGCCGCATCGCCCGCATCGCCGACAGCGCCTTGCTGCTGCTGCCGGAAAGCCTTGGCACCACCTGGGATGTGCTGGAAGGCGGTTATGGCCCCGACATCGCGCGGATCGAGGCGGCGTTGGCGCGCATCCTGCCCGCCTGGCCGGTGGACCCGCGGCGCATCGCGGTCGCCGGCTTCTCCGACGGCGCGTCCTACGCGCTCTCGCTCGCGCTGATGAATGGCGCGGCGTTCAGCCATGCGCTGGCCTTCTCGCCCGGCTTCGTCGCGCCCGTGTCGCTGGACGGGCGGCCGCGGCTCTTCCTCAGCCACGGCACGGCGGACCGGGTGCTGAACATCGACCTCTGCAGCCGGCGCCTGGTGCCGAAATTGCGGCAGTCGGGCTATCCGCTGATCTACCGGGAATTCGAGGGCGGGCACGAGTTGCCGGAGGAGATCGCGCTGACGGCGCTCGCCTTCCTGATGGCGGATCGCGCCGCGGCACCTCCGGTGGATTGAGCCCGCGGACCCCAGGTGCGACCCTCCCCCCACCAAGCAAGGGGGAAGCGCCATGGACGGCATCGCCGAGGACCTGCAGGACAAGGTCGCCATCGTCACCGGGGCCGGGTCCCGCCCGGGGGAGGGCGTGGGCAATGGCCGCGCCGCCGCCATCCTGCTCGCCCGGGCCGGCGCCCGCGTCGTCTGCGCCGACAGCATGGCCGCCTGGGCCGAGGAGACGCGCCGCATGATCGAGGCCGAGGGCGGGGAGGCCCTCACCGCCGAGGGCGACGTGACCAGGCCCGAGGATTGCAAGCGCATCGTGGAGGCCGCGACCGCGCGCTGGGGCCGCCTGGACGCGCTGGTGAACAATGTGGGCATCGGCGGCCCGCCCGGCACGGCGGAGGAGGTGGACCTCGAGGCCTGGGCGCAGGGGCTGCTGGTGAACGTCACCTCGATGATGCTGATGGCGAAATACGCGGTGCCCGCCATGCGCGCGAGCGGCGGCGGCGCCATCGTCAATATCGGCTCGGTCGCCGGGCTGCGCGGCGGCCACCCGCATCTGCTCTACCCGACCAGCAAGGGCGCCGTGGTGAACATGACCCGGGCCATGGCGGTGCACCACGCCAAGGACCGCATCCGCGTGAACTGCATCTGCCCCGGCATGGTCTACACGCCCATGGTGCAGAAGGGCGGCATGACGCCCGAGATGCGGGAGGCGCGGCGCAAGCGCAGCATCCTGCAGGTGGAAGGCAGCGGCTGGGATGTCGGCGCGGCGGTCGCCTTCCTGTGCGGCGGGAATTCGCGCTGGATGACGGGGACGATCGTGCCGGTGGATGCGGGGACGACCGCCATCGCCGCGCTGCCGGACGAGATGCGGTAGAGACCCTGGGGCTTTGCCCGTCGGCGGCAGTGCCGCCAACCCCGCGTAGGGGGCGAAACCCCCCTTACGCTTTCCCATCCTCGCGGATGAGGTCAGCCGCCTTCTCCGCGACGCTCAGCACCGTCGCGTTGATGTTGCAGACGGGAATGTCGGGGAAGACCGAGGCATCCACGACGCGCAACCCCGCCACGCCGCGCAGGCGCAGCCGCGCATCCAGCGGCGCCGTCGGATCGCCGCCCATGCGCACGGTGCCGCAGGGGTGGTACACCGTGCCGCCGGTCTCCCGCGCGAAATCCAGCAGGTCCGCGTCGGTCTCGGCCGCCGGGCCCGGCCGCGCCTCCCCCAGCACCACGCCGGCCAGCGGCGGCGCCGCCAGCCAGCGCCGCGCCAGCCGGATCCCGCGCAGCACGCAGGCGCGGTCGCCCTTCGTCGCCAGGTAGCGCGGCGCGATGCGCGGCGCCGAAGCCGGATCGGGGGAGGCGAGCGTCACCGTCCCGCGGCTTTCCGGCCGGCATTGCCAGACGCCGATGGTCAGGCCCGGCGCCGCATCCGGCTGGCCGATGCGCAGGCTGGTCCAGCGCCCGCCCGTCGCCTCCTCGGCCCAGGAAAGCGGGCCGCCATTCAGCTGCACATCCGGCGCCTCCAGCCCCGGCGCGGTGCGGGCGAACAGGCTGAACATGCCGGGCGACCAGGTCAGCACGCCATCGCCGCGCGCCGCCCAGCGCAGCACCTCCAGCGGCAGGCGCCAGCCGGCGATGCGCCGGTTGGCCGACCAGCGATGCCCGGCGAGGCGGAAGGACAGCCGGACGATGTAGTGGTCCTGCAGGTTGGCACCCACGCCCGGCATGTCCCGCAGCACCGGGATGCCGATCGACGCCAGGTGCTCCGCCGGCCCGATCCCCGAGAGCATGAGAAGCTGCGGCGAGCCGATGGCGCCGGCGCTCAGCACCACCTCCCGCCTCGCCCGCACCACCTGTTCCGTGCCGTGGCGGCGGATGGCGACGCCCGTCGCGCGCCCGTCCTCGACAACCACGCGCAGCGCCAGCGCGTGGTCGATCACCCGCAGGTTCGGACGCGTCATGGCCGGCACCAGATAGGCCCGCGCCGCGGAGACGCGCCGCCGCCCGCGCCGCGTCTGCTGGAACGTCGAGAAACCCTCGCGCTCCGGCCCGTTCATGTCGGCCTGCACCGGCAGGCCGATGGCGCGCGCGGCCTCGGCCAGCTTCGCCACCACCGGCGGCACCTCCGCCAGATGCTCGACGGGTTGCGGCCCGCTCGTGCCGCGCCCCTCGCCACCTGCCGCGAACCGCTCGTGCTTCTGGAAATAGGGCAGGAGGTCATCCCAGCCCCAGCCCACAGAACCCTTCTGCGCCCAGAGGTCGTAGTCGCTGGGATGCCCGCGCACATGGCCGAGCCCGTTGATCGAGGAACTGCCGCCCCAGACCCGGCCGCGCGGATACTCCAGCGCGCGGTTGCCCGTGCCCGCATCAGGCTCCGTCCGGTAGCCCCAGGTCAGCCGCGGATGCGTCAGGATCTTCGCGTAGCCGGCGGGGATGTGGATCCAGGGGTGGCGGTCCGGCCCGCCGGCCTCGATCAGCGCGACGCTCGCGCCCTCCGCGCTCAGCCGGTTCGCCAGCACGCAGCCGGCGCTGCCGCCGCCCACCACGACGTAGTCATAGGCCTCGCTCATGCCGGCGGCGGCTCCATCTGCGCCGGCGCCACGTCCCGCGCGATCGCCAGGATCAGCCGGCGCAGCCAGGCATGGCCCGGATCGGCCTCGAACCGCCGGTGGAAGGTCAGCGACAGCCGCGTGTGCCGCACCGCGACCGGCGGGTCGCGCACCACCAGCCGATGCGCGAGCGCCAGCTGCGAGGCGAGGCGGGAGGAGAGCGTGATCACCATGTCCGTCCGCGCCAGGATCTCCGGCACCGCCGAGAGATGCGCCACCACCGCGCCCAGCCGGCGCGGATGCCCGGCCTCCCGCAGCTCGGCATCCAGCGCCCCGTCGCGCGAGCCGTTGGGCGAGTGCAGGATGTGCGGCACGCTGGTGAAGCGCTCGAGCGTCAGCTCGCCCGCGGCCAGCGGATGGCCCGGCCGCATCAGCGTGCAGAAGGCCTCGGGCAGCAGCCGCAGCCTTGTGTAGAGCGCCGGCGGCTCCGGCAGGACGCCGACCGCGAGGCAGGCCTGGCCGGACTCCAGCAGGGCTTCCCAGTTCACCCTGTCGGCATGCCCGATGGCCAGCAGGCAGGCGGGTGCGTCCCGGGCCATGGTCTGCAGCAGCGGCGGCGCCAGCACCGCCTCGGCATACTCCGAGAAGCCCACGGCGAAGACGCGGTTGCTGGTCGCGGGATCGAAGGGCGCGCGGGCGGCGAGGGTGTCGCGCAGCCGGTCCAGCGCCTCCGCCACCGGGCCGGCCAGGGATTGCGCCAGCTCGGTCGGCTCGACCCCGCCGGGGCGGCGCAGGAACAGCTCATCACCCAGCGCCGCGCGCAGCCGCGCCAGCGCGTTGGACACCGCGGGCTGGGAGAGGTTCAGCGTTTCCGCCGCGCGGGTCACGTGCTTCTCCCGCGCGACCGCGTCGAAGACGCGCAGCAGGTTCAGGTCGAGGCTGCCGAGATCGGCCACGCATCCGGTTCCGCATCATTCATGCGCGTGATGATGGCCGTTTCGACCTTGCGTTGGAAGCGTCCCGGCGGCCGCCGCATCCTCCCCTGCATCGCGGCGCCCCCGCCGCCGGAGAGGACAGAGCGATGCCTGACGAGACGAAGACGACCCCCTGGGCGGCCCTGCTGCTGCGCGTCAGCCTGGGCGCGATGTTCCTGGCGCATGGCGCGCTTCTGAAGCTGGGCACCTTCGGCCTGGCCGGCACGATGGGCTATTTCGGGTCCATCGGCTATCCGCCGGCCTTCGGCGCCATCGTCACCTTCGCCGAGGTGCTGGGCGGGATCGCGCTGATCCTCGGCGTCTGGGTGCGGCCGGTGGCGCTGCTGTTCCTGCCCATCCTGATCGGCGCGACGCTGCAGCACAGCGGCAATGGCTGGATGTTCGCCGGCAAGGGCGGCGGCTGGGAATTCCCGGCCTTCTGGACGGTGGCGCTGCTGGTGCAGGCCGGTCTCGGCGCCGGCGCCCTGGCGCTCGACCCGCGCCGGGTGCTGGGCGGCAAGCGCGCGGTGCCGGCGGCGGCGTGAGGCCGGGCCGGCCAGGCGAAGGATCGGAGCCGGCCGTCAGGGCGCCCTGCGGCGGCCCGGGCGGCCGGACGGCGTTTCAGGCCACCGCGCGGCGGCGGACGGCGTAGAGGCCGAGCGGGCCGAGCGTGAAGGCGCCGAGCGTCGCGGGCCTGGGCACCGCCGCCGGCGCCAGGCGCTGGCTGCGGCAGGTCCGCGTCCTGCACGCCGCTGCCGCCACCCGCGCCGTACGGCACGCCGGGACGGGCGCGGGGCTGGGGAAGCCGGGGCAGGACGCGAAGATCGGCGCGGCGGTGCCAACGGGCACAGCGGAGGCGTCCGGCAGAGAGAAACCGTCCCGCACGGCGTCGACGCCGATGCCAGGGCGCGGCGCGGCGGTGGCCACGCCGGAGGAGGCGCGAAAGCCGCCGCTGCCATGCGGCAGGGCGATGCTGCCGCGGACATCGCCGGGCACGCGGCCGGTCCGCCTGATGATGCTGATCGTGTATGGCGCCGCCGCGGCAACCTGGGCGCCCACCACGCCGCCGACGCGCAGAAGGGCGGCCAGTCCGCCGCGCAGGGATGATCGCATGGTGGGGCCTCGGGATGCCCTCAGGTGGTACCCAGGGTGGCCGGGCGTCTTGCCGGGCCGATCGCGCGGCATGCCGCCCGTAGAATACCGAGATTGAAACTGAACCTGGTCCCATGCCGGTCGCCTCGGCGGTGGTTCCGGACCGTCCGCGGGCGGGGTGGTCCGGCGGCTCTGCGAGAACCGGGTGGGGCGCCCCCGGCCCGCCTGCCGGGCGGCATCCGGCACCCGTCCGGGCCGGCTGGTCGCCAGGGGGACGGCGGCGTGCCATCCTCGGCGCCATGCCGGCCCATGCCCCGCGCCCGTCCCGCCCGCCGAGGCCGGCCTGACCCCCGAAGCGCCCCGCCACGCGGCGCCCGTCATCGGCCTGGCGGTCGCCGCGGTCGGCCTCGCCACCACCCTGCCGCTGCCGCTCTACGGCGCTTATGCCGCGCAGGGGGGACATGGGGCGGGCGCCCTCTCGCTCGCCTTCGCCGCCTATGCCGCGACGGTCATCCTGGCCTCGCCGCTGCTCGGCCCACTGCCGGACCGCATCGGGCGGAAGCCCTGCCTGCTGCTGGGCGTAGTCTGCGCCGCGCTGTCCACCCTGCTGCTCGCCCTGCAGCCTGGCTTGGCGACGCTGGCCCTGGCGCGGGTGGCGCAGGGCATCGGCATGGGCTGCGCCACCGGCGCCGCCGCGGCCTGGGCGGCGGAACTGGCCGGCGGTGGGCCGGAAGGCGGGCGGCGCGCCGCCGGCATCATCGCCGCGGCGACCATCGGCAGCTTCGCCGGCGGCGGGCTACTCACCCTCGCCGCGCTGCTGGTCGCGCCCGATGCCTATCCGCCCGCGACCTTCGCCGCACATCTGGTCTTCGCCGCGCTGCTGCTGGCGCTGGTCGCGCGGCTGCCGGAAACGCTCGAGGCCCCGCGCGGCGCTTGGCTGCGCCGCCCGGCCTTCCCGCCCGGGACTTGGCCCACCACGCTGGCGATCCTGCCGGGCTGGGGCACCACCGGCGCGGTGCTGACCAGCGTGCCGGCGGTGCTGGCGGCCGAAGGCTGGCCGATGGCGGGACCGGCCGCCGCCTGCGCGATGATGCTGGTGGGCGTGCTGGCGCAGCTTGCGGTGCGCGGGCTGCCGGCGCGGCGGGCGGTCGCGCGCGGCCTGCTGGCGCTGCTGCTGGGCGCGGCGCTGACCTTCTGGGGCGCGGCGGCTTTCGCGCTCTGGCCGCTGCTGCTGGGCGGGCCGGTGGTCGGCGTCGCGGTCTATGCGCTGGTCTATCCGGGCGGCCTCGCCGCCGCCTCGGCCGCCGCGCGCGGGGAGGACCGGGCGCGCGCCGTCGCCGGCTATTTCGTCGTCGCGCATCTCGGCTTCAGCGCCGGGCCGCTGGCCGTCGGGCTGGCGGTGGATGCGTTCGGCGCGCCGCCCGCCTTCGCGCTGGCCTGGCTGGCCCTGGCTGCCGCGGCGGCGCTGCTGCTGCCCCGCCTCCGATGAGGGCGGACCCGAGGTTTCCAAAGGCCCTTCGGCCTTTGGCGGGGGAGCGCGAGGGGGCAGCGCCCCCTCGCACCGGGTGCTGGCCGTGAGCTTCGAAATCTTCCTCGCCTGCGCCCCGGGCCTGGAGCCCCTTTTGCTGGAGGAAGTGCGCGGCAAGGGCTTCCGCCGCCCCCGCGCGCTGCCGGGCGGCGTGGCGATCGAGGGCGGCTGGCCCGAGGTCTGGCGGGCCAATCTCTGGGTCCGCGGCGCCGGCCGCGTGCTGGCCCGGCTGGAGAGTTTCCGCGTGGTGCATCTGGCGCAGCTCGATGCCCGCGCCCGCAAGGTCCCCTGGGCGACCGTGCTGCGGCGGGACGTGCCCTTCCGGGTGGAGGCGGTCTGCGCGCAATCCCGCCTGTGGCACAGCGGCGCGGTGGCGCAGCGGATCGCCACTGCCATCCGGGAGACGGTCGGCGCGCCGGAGGCGGCCGAGGCGCCCGTCACGGTGATGGCGCGCATCGAGCGCGACCTCTGCACCCTCAGCCTCGATACCTCCGGCGAGCCGCTGCACAAGCGCGGCTGGAAGCAGGCGGTGAACCCGGCGCCGCTGCGGGAGACCATGGCCTCGCTCTTCCTGCTGGCCTGCGGCTATCGCGGGACGGAGCCGGTGCTGGACCCGATGTGCGGCGCCGGCACCTTCGTGATCGAGGCGGCGGAGATCGCGGCGCGGCTGAATCCCGGCCGTCTCCGCGGCTTCGCCTTCGAGCACCTGGCAAGCTTCGAGGCCGAGGCCTGGGCGCGCATGCGGGCGGTGGAAAGCCGGCGCGATGCGCCCGCGCTTTGCCATGGCAGCGACCGCGATGCCGGCGCGGTGGCGATGAGCGAGGCCAATGCCGCCCGTGCCGGCGTCGCGGCCGGCACGGTGTTCCGCCAGGCGGTGGTCAGCGAGGCGGCGCCGCCTTCGGGCCCGCCCGGCCTCGTCATGGTCAACCCGCCCTACGGTACGCGGCTGGGCGATCCCGGCGCGCTGCGGCCGCTCTACCAGGCGCTGGGCCAGGTGCTCCGGGCGCGCTTCGCCGGCTGGCGCGTCGGGCTGGTGACGGCGGAGCCGCGGCTGGCACAGGCGACGGGCCTGCCCTTCCTGCCGCCCGGCCCGCCGGTGCCGCATGGCGGCTTGCGGGTGACGCTGTGGCGCACGGGGACGCTGGGATGACGGATGGCGGCGGACGCGCCATCCGCCCGAAGCTCCCGCCGGGCGATGGCGTCGCGCCGCGTCACTTCTCGCAGCGGATGAACAGCGTGCTGCGCGCCACCGCTTCGCCGATATCGGCCGGGCTGCGCTCCGGCCCCGCGCTCTGCGCCACCCGGGGCTCGAGGCCGGCGCGCTGCAGGAAGCTCAGCGCCGCCTCCCCCTTCACCGCGAAATTGATGTTCTGCGGGATGTCGCCGGTCGCCTGGGCGATGCGCTGGGCATTGAGCTTGGAGACGACGACGCCGACGACATTGCCCTGCATGTCGAGCATCGGGCCGCCGGAATTGCCCGGCTGCACCGGCGCGCTGACCTGGAACTGGCTGCGGTTGTCGGACAGGCCGGCCAGCGCGTTGATGTCGCCGCGGGTCAGCACGGCGTCGGAGAGGATGCCGGCCAGCGGGAAGCCGTAGACGATCACCCCCTCCCCACGCCGGACGGCCGGGCCGCTGCGGAAGGGCAGCACCGGGCCGGGAATGCCGGGCACCGCCAGCAGGGCGAGGTCCAGCTTCTCGTCCACCCTTGCCGGCGGCACGGCGCCCAGCCAGCGGCCGTCCGGCGTGCGCAGCACGATGCGGTCGCAGCCATCCACCACATGGTGGTTGGTCATCACCCGGTCCGCCGCCACCAGGAAGCCGGTGCCGGTGGAGACGCGCCGCGTCTGCGCGTTGGGCCGCTGCTGCTCCACCTGCGGCGGCGGCCGCACCGGCACCGGCAGGGGCGCGGCGGGGCGGGCGGCGGCGCTCAGCTCGACCTCCCGCGCGGCGCAGATGTCCTGGTCGCGCAGCACGCTCTCCCGCCCGTCGGCCAGCACGAGGCGCAGGTCGAAGCGGCAGCCGGCGGCCTCGGCCGGGCGGACGCGGAAGCCGCCGCCGGGCGTCAGCGGGCGGCTGGGGTCCAGCAGGTTGTTGCCCCAGTCGTTCTGCGCCCCGCGCGGGGTGCGGACGGCGTTCAGCTCCTTCGCGTCGACGCCGGTGCCGTTGACGACGCGGAAGGGCTGGGTCTCGGCGCCCGCCGGCAGGGCGAGGCAGCCGAGGAGGAGGGCGAGGAGAGGGGCGAGGCGGGAGGGGCGGGGCATGGCGCCGGGCATGTCGGCGGACCGTGCCGGCCTGTCAATCAGCCGCCTCGATCCGCCGGCGCATGCCGGCGCGCGGCCTCGGCCAGGGTCGCGTGCAGGGCGGCCGTCGCGGCCAGGCCGCGCGCGCCCATGGGCTGCGGCACGGCCTGCCAGCGGCCGGGGAAGGCCTGGTCCAGCGCGTCCCGCAGCACCGCCGCCACCGCCCGGCCGATGACCACCACATGCGCCGGGTCCAGCGCC
This sequence comes from Paracraurococcus ruber, assembly GCF_004353985.1. Lineage (GTDB taxonomy): Bacteria > Pseudomonadota > Alphaproteobacteria > Acetobacterales > Acetobacteraceae > Paracraurococcus > Paracraurococcus ruber. The sequence goes on from NZ_SMOA01000205.1 coordinate 9,375, forward strand.
CGCAGCGCGTCCCGCTGGTACAGCAGCCAGCTCTGCCATAGGGCGGCGGCATGGGCGCGCGGATCGGCCCGGGCGCCGCCGGGCCCGGCCACCGCGGCCAGGGAGGCGTCGCTGACCCAGATGCCGCGGGTCTTCAGCCGGTGCAGCAGCGCCGCCTTGGCGGCCAGCCGGGGCCCCTGGGCCGGCAGGGCCGCCCGGCCGGGCGGGGCCGATCCCTCCAGCGCCGCCAACAGCCGCCAGTATTGCGGCGTGCCGGCATTGCCGGCCTGGGTGGCGATGCCGGCGGCGGCGCAGGCCGTCCCCTGCATCAGGCCGGGTTCGCCATAGGCCGGGCAATAGACATGGCGCAGGAAGCCGGCCTGCCCCGGCTGGCCGGGAAGCGGCGCGTCCGGCACGGGCGTGCCCGGCCCGGATGCGTCCGCCGGGGCGCCGGGCGGCGCCGGGCCGTCCGCCAGCGGCGGCCCCGGC
>NZ_SMOA01000206.1 GCF_004353985.1 Paracraurococcus ruber
GGCCCCGGTCCGCCGCCGGCTGCGCCGGCCCGCCACGGCCGGCGCGCTGGGGCGGCTGCGGCGCCGCCCCCGGGCCGGTTCAGGCCGCCAGCTTCACATGGCTGCGGCACTGCATCAGCGGCTGGATGCGCTGGCCGAATTTGTCCATGCCGATCAGGAAGTCGTCGAAGGTGAGCATGATGCCCTTCACGCCCGGCATCGCCGCCGCCTCGTCCAGCAGCCGGGCGCAGGTCGCGTAGCTGCCGACGATCGTGCCCATGTTGAAGTTGATCGGCGACACGCTGTTCGCGATCGACTTCGCGGTCGAGGTGTCGTCGGCGTTCTTGTCGTCGGCGGCGCGGCCGAACAGGTAGGCCAGCGCCTCCTTGTCGGCGCCGGCGACATAGCGCTGCCAGGTCGCCATCGCCTTCTCGTCCGTGTCGTCGGCGATGACCATGTAGAGCATGTAGGCGCCGACATCGCGGCCGGTCTTCTCGGCCGCCTTCATCAGCCGCGCCGCCGTCGGCGCCGCCTTGGTCGGCTCGTTCAGCCCGTCGCCGAGGCAGAAGCCGAAATCGCAATAGGTGGCGGTGAAGTCCATCCCGACGTCGGACTGCCCGGCCGAGACCAGCTTGATCGGCGTCTTCGGGCGCGGGCTCAGCTTGCAGTGGTCCATGGTGAAGTAGTCGCCCTTGAGGTCCGACTCCCCCGTCTCCCACAGGTCCTTCAGGATCTTCACGTATTCGGTCGAGTAGTCGTAGCGCTTGCCGAAATGCTCGTCGCCGGGCCAGAGGCCCATCTGGGTGTATTCGGTCTTGTGCCAGCCGGAGACGAGGTTGACGCCGAAGCGGCCCCCCGAGACGTCCTGGATGGTGCTGGCCATGCGGGCGACGATGGCGGGCGGCAGCGTGAGCACCGCGGTCGAGGCGTAGAGGCGGATCTTGCTGGTGACGGACGCGAGCGCCGCCATCAGGGTGAAGCTTTCGAGCCCGTGGTCCCAGAACTCCGTCTTGCCGCCGAAGCCGTGCAGCTTGATCATGGAGAGGGCGAAATCGAGGCCGTAGCCCTCCGCCTTCTGCACCACCGCCTTGTTCAGCTCGAAGGTCGGCATGTACTGCGGCGCGGCCTCGGAGATGATCCAGCCGTTGTTGTTGATCGGGATGAAGACGCCGATGTCCATCGAACCTCTCCTCTGTGGGTGGCGCGTTGCAGCAAACGGCGTGCCAGCACGCCCCGAAGCGGAGACCGTGGCATGAGCAGCGAAGTGCAGAAACCCTGGGAATGGCCGGAGAACGAGTGGCGCCGCATCTGCGGCAATGCCCGTGCCGGCCGCAGCCTGGCGCCCAAATCCTGGCCGGGCGGGGCGCGCTGCTGCGTCACCCTGTCCTTCGATGCGGACCACGAGACCATTCCGCTGCGCGATGCCGATACCAGCCCGATGCGCATCAGTCAGGGGCAGTACGGCAACCGCCAGGGCGTGCCGCGGATCCGCGCGCTGCTGGCGAAGCACGGCCTCCGCGCCAGCTTCTACTACCCTGCCGTCTCCGCCCTGCTGCACCCGGCGGAGGTGCGGGCGGTAGCCGATGAGGGCCATGAGATCGGCATCCATTCCTGGATCCATGAGGCCAACACCGCCCTGCCGCCGGGCGTGGAACGCGACCTGACCTTCCGCGCCGCCGATGTGCTGGAGAAGCTGTCGGGCCGCCGCCCGGTCGGCATCCGCACCGCGAGCTGGGATTTCTCGGTGGATACGCTGGCGATCATCCGGGAGCTCGGCCTGCTCTACGACAGCAGCCTGATGGCCGACGACGACCCGTATGAGCTGCTGGACCATGGCGAGCCGACGGGCATCGTGGAGCTGCCGCCGGAGTGGATCCGCGACGACGCGCCCTATTTCAACTTCGTCCGCTTCAGCGCCCTGCGCCCCTACACGCCGCCCTCGGGCGTGGAGGAGGTGTTCCGCGCCGAGTTCGACGGCGCCTGGGAGGAGGGCGGGATGTTCCTGCTGACGATGCATCCCCACGTGATCGGCCATCGCAGCCGCATCGCGCTGCTCGACCGGCTGATCCAGCACATGAAGTCGCGCGGCAGCGTGTGGTTCGCCACGCATGAGGAGGTCGCGCGCCACGTCAGGGCGGACGCCGGACTTTGAGACAAAGGTGAGAGGGGGTTCGGGGGAGAGTTCTCTCTCTCCCCCGATCTTCGTCAGCTCTGCACGATGTTGAACTGCTTGGCGATGGCGGTCCAGGTTTCGATGTCCTGCCGCATCACCCGCACGAAATCCGCGCCGAGCGGCGTGGGGTTGCGCGGCAGGGTCGCCAGTTGTTCGCACCGCTCCTTCAGCTGCGGGGTCTCCAGCAGGCTCGGGATCAGCGCCGTCATGCGCTGGGCGATCTCCGCCGGCAGGCCCTTCGGCGCCGACAGGCCCAGCCACTGGCTGGAGGTCAGCTTGGCATAGCCGAGCTCCGCGAAGGTCGGGATGTTCGGCAGCTGCGGCAGGCGCTGCGGCGTGGAGATGGCCAGCGCCCGCAGGTTGCCGTCCTTCAGCTGCTGGACGTTGGTGGTGACGGGGTCGATCATGCTCTCGATCGTCCCGGCCAGCAGGTCCTGCATCGCCGGCGCGCTGCCGCGATAGGGCACGTGGTCCAGCTGCGGCGCCTGGCCGACCGAGGCCAGCATCACGCCCAGCAGGTGCGGCGCCGACCCGATGCCGGAGGAGCCGTAGCGGACCGCCTTGGTCTTCGCCGCCGCCAGGTAGTCGGCCAGGGTCTTGAAGGGCGAATCCGCCTTCACGATCAGGACGTTCGGCGCCTCGACCAGCATGCCGAGATGGGTGAAGTCGTTGATCGGGTCGAAGGGCAGGCTGGGCAGCGTCGCGGTGGAGAAGACCTGCACCGAGGCGTGGCTGACCAGGAAGGTGTAGCCATCGGCCGGGGATTTGGCGACGAAGTCGGTGCCGATGACGCCGCCGGCGCCGGCGCGGTTCTCCACCACCACGGACTGGCCGAGCGCCGCGCTCATCGGCGGCGCGATCAGGCGGGAGATGGTGTCCACCAGCCCGCCCGGGGGAAACTGCGCGACCAGGCGGATGGACCCGCGGGTCGGCCAGGCGCCGCCCTGGCCGAAGGCGAGGCCAGGGACGAGGGCCGGGGCAGCCAGGCCGGCGGCCAGGCCGAGAAGATGACGGCGTTGCATGCTCTCTCTGCGCTCCTTTGCGGCAGGGGCCGGATGCCTTGCCTTCGGATTACGCAGGGGTAATCGGGAGGCGCGGCGCCGGACCAGGCGACCGCCGGCGGCCTGCAACGACCATGCCGGCCCGTACCGGCCGGCGCGGCGGGGGCGGCGGCTGGTGCCGCGACCGGCCCGGCCGGGACAGGGGATCCGGGCGCCCGGATCCCCGGCCGGGGACGGTTCAGCCGGCCGCCACTGCCGCGCTCCAGGGGCTGGCGGCGTCGCTGACGCCGGTGATCCCCTCCGGCCCACGCCGGATCAGGTTCGGGCAGGCGTAGTTGATGGGCATGACGCCGTGCTCCACCAGTTCCACCGGCCCGGCCTGGCGCAGCGCCGCCAGCACCGCCTCCGGCAGGCGGAGATCGGCGCTGATCCCCTCGGGGCCGGAGACGTCGATGCGGGGATGATGCGCCGCATCCTCCACGCCCATGCCGAACTCGGAGACGAAGGACAGCAACTGCACGACGGACGCCATGATGCGCCGCCCGCCGGAGGCGCCGAGGGCGATCTCGGGCTGATCGCCGCTCGCCGCGATCACCGGGCTCATGTTGTTCAGCGGCCGCTTGTTCGGGGCGATGGCGTTCGGCGTGCCCGGCGTCGGGTCGAACCACATGACGCCGTTGTTCATCATGATGCCGGTCGCCGGCAGCATGACGCGCGAGCCCATGGAGGAGAGCAGCGTCGTCGTCATCGCCACCATCATCCCGTCCTTGTCGCAGACGGTCAGGTGGGTGGTGCAGCTGTCGGCGCCCTTCGGCTCGGCATCGCCCAGGCCGGCCAACCTTTCGGCATAGGCATCCTGCATCACGCGGGCGAGGCGGCCATACCAGGCGGGGGTGGGCGCGGGGCCGGCCCAGTCGGCATCCGCCATCCCCTCCAGCACCCGGCGGAAGGTCGGCGCGGCGGTCAGGCCGTTCACCAGCATCACCCGGCGGCCGCGCCAGTCCATGGGGATGGAGGGCAGCACCCGCGCCCGGCACGCCGCCAGGTCGGCGGCGGAGAGCACGCCGCCCATCGCCTGCACATCGGCGGCGATCCGGGCGGCGATCTCGCCCTCGTAGAAGTCGCGCAGGCCGGCCTGCTGCAGCCGTTCGAGCGTCGCCGGCAGGTTGCCCAGGGTGAAGAAGCCGGGCGAGCCCTGGTAGGGCGCGGTCGGCGGCAACCCGTTCGGCAGGTAGACCCGTGCGCTCTCGGGGTAGAGCCGCAGCACCGGCGCGGAACTGGCCACCTTGAGCGTGGTATACCAGTCCTGCGGCAGGCCGCGCTTCGCCAGGGCCACGGCGGGTGCCAGCACCTCGCGGATCGGCAGCCTGCCATGCTTCTCGTGCAGCAGGGCATAGCCGGCGACGGCGGAGGGAATGACGAAGGAGAGCGGGCCATGGATGTTGCGGTCGCCCTCCACCTCCGGCCAGGCGAAGAGGTCCTGCTTCATCCGCCCGGTCAGCGGGAAGGCCTTCGGGTCCAACCCGGCGGGGGAGACGGGGCCGAAGTCGAAGGTCTCGGCCACCGCCATGCCGGGCTTCATCGCCTGGGCGAAGCCGATGCCGCCCAACCCGCTGTTCCAGGGCTCGAGCGCGGCGAGGGCGAAGGCGGTGGCGACGGCGGCATCGGCGGCGCTGCCGCCCGCCTCCAGCATCGCGGCGCCGGCCTCGGCGGCCGCCTTGACCTGGGAGACGACCATGCCGCCGCGGCCGGTGGCCGCGGGCTTCCGCAGGGTCCAGTTCTGGGTGACGTGGGGGCGGGGGCGATAGGGGTCCGGCATCGTCCAGTCTCCGGCGGTTCGGCGGCCGGGATGGTCCTGCCGGCCGGCCCGGCCCGCAAGCCCCTGGCATGGCGGGCCCTCGGGTTGCCGGCAGAATGCGCGGCGGCTGGCCAGGGGACACCGGCGCGACGCCGCGTGGCCGGACCGCCACCGCCGGGGACCCGCGCAGGAAGGCGCGGTCGTGGGCAAAGCGACCGCGGTCACCGGACACCCCCGCCGCGCCAGGGCACCGATGGCCTGATGCGGTCCCGGCGCGGCCCGTTGTGTTCAGGCCGGACGGCGACCCGTTCTCCGGCATGCAGTGCCGGGCGCCGCATCGTCGGGGTCCGTCGCCGATGGACCGGGCTGCCGCCGCGCGGCCTTGGCGCCGAAGGGCGGTGCGCCGGACCGGCAGGCCGCGGGCGCCGAGGATCGGGGCTTGGCGCGTCCGGTCGTCCATGGATGGCCTGGCGTGGCGCGACGGGCATACGGCACGCCGGCCGCCGGGGCGATGCCCCGGCCTTCCTTCCTCAGGTAACGGCCTGCTGCTTGCGGCGCTCGGCCACCAGGGTCTCGAAATCGAGCTTCGCCGTCGCCTCGATATGCGCCTCGAGCGCCGCCACCGCCTCGGCCGCGTCGCCGCGCTCCAGCGCCTCGATCAGGGTGTAGTGGTCCTCGCTCTCGGGGCCGTTGTCGCTGAGATGCATGGCCAGGCCCCAGACCACGGCGAGCGGCCGGGCCAGGCTCTGCCACAGGGCCAGCAGCGGGGCATTGGCGGAGGCGCGGCAGAGCTCGGCATGGAACTCCTCCTCGGCCCGGACGCGCAGGGCGGGGTCGCTGGCCTGCGCCGCCTCGGCGAAGATATCGGCCGCCCGGCGCAGCCGGGCGAAGCGTTCCGGCCCGCCGGGCTGGGCCAGCGCTTCCCGCACCGCCAGGGTCTCCAGCGTCAGGCGCACCCGCATCAGGGCGGCGACGCCCCGGTTGGTCACCTGCATCAGGCGCATGCCCTTGTAGGGCGTGCTGACGACGATGCCCTGGCTTTCCAGCAGGCGCAGCGCTTCCCGCACCGGGACGCGGCTGATGCCCAGGTCGCGGGCGATCTCGGCCTCGACCAGGCGATCATCGGGCAGGAAGATGCCGCGCGCGGCGCCGGCGACGATCGCCTCGGCGGCCTGCTCGACCATCGTGCGCGGCTGCACCGGCACCAGCCGGCGGGCATCGGCCGCGCTGCCCATGATGCCCACCGCGGCGCCGGCCCGCGCCCGGTGGTCCCTCAATGCCACAGACATAGCTCCCGTCCGTCCCGCGAACGCCGGGATTGTAATTTCAACCAACTGGTTTGGGAAGTAAACCGACGTCGCCCCGTGACGATGGCGAATGGCGGGGCGGGATCGGGTTAACCTACAGCCGCCGCCGGGTCTGATCAACCTGAGGTTGCGGGTTGGCCGACCCTGCGGCGTTCAGGGCTGAATTCCGTGGCCTCTCAGGACTTTGCATACAGTATGATTTGTATTTGTTACAACGCTGGGCTGTGCCGCGGCGATTAATGCGCGATCACGGAACTGTGATATTGCCGCCACAGCCACCGGGAATCCGCGGCGTCATTCCCGCCATGGCCGCCGGCCCCACAGGCTCCGCAGCCCCGCCTCCATCTCCGCGACCATGGCCGCATAGGCGGCGCCGACCATCGGCCGCAGCGGCATCCCGGCCCGCTCCGCCTCCTGCAGGAAGGCCGGCTCGGCCAGCGCCGCCGCGAAGGCGCCCTCCAGCCGGGTGCGCAACGCTGCCGGCAGGCCGGGCGTGCCGACGAAGCCGCGGCTGGCGCCGGCCACCAGGTCGAAGCCCTGTTCCCGGAAGGTCGGCACCGCCGGCAGCGGCGCGAAGCGGGCGGGGGCGGCAAGGCCGAGGGCGCGGATCCGTCCCTCCTTCTGCAGCGGCAGGTGCTCGCTGATGTTGCCCACCAGCAGGTCGATATGCCCGCCCAGCAGCGCCTGGATGGCCGGGGCGCTGCCGGCATAGGGGACATGCACCATGGGCGGCGTGCCGGCCCAGTCCTCGAAGGCCAGCATGGCGATGTGGTCGTCGCCGCCGACGCCGGTGCTGCCGTAGGAGATCTGCCCCGGCCGGGCCCGGGCGCCGGCGGCCATGTCGGCCAGGCTGCGCAGCGGCGACTCCCGCAGCACGAAGATGCTGTTCGGGTCGTCCACCACATTGGCCAGCCAGGCGAAATCGGCGGCGCGGTAGCGGACCTGCCGCTCGATCGGCAGGGCGGGCAGGGCCGGGCAGGTGATGCAGCCCAGGGTGTAGCCGTCCGGCGCGGCGTTGAAGACCGCCTCGTTGCCGATCTGGGTGCCCGCGCCGGGCCGGTTCAGCACGACGAAGCGGGCGCCGCCGCCGAGCTGGGCGCAGACATGCGGCATCAGCAGGCGGGCCAGCGCATCCAGCGCGCCGCCGGGCGGCACGGGAACCACCACCTCGATCGGCCGGTCGCCGGGCCAGGGCGTGGGTTGCGCCCGCCCGGTGGCGGGCAGGGCAAGCGCCGGGAGGCCGGCGAGCAGGGCGCGACGGGTGGGCATGGCGTTCCTCCGCTTCGTTGCGGCCAGCCTGCCGGCAGGCGGACGAGGGCTGCAAGCCTTCCCCACCGCACCGGAGACGGCGCCGGAGGCAGGCGCGACCCCGCCGGGCGGCACCCCAGGCCCCGGGCATGCTGCCGGCGGGGATTCCCGGCGCCTCCGCTGGGCTTTCATGGCGCCCTGCGCTACCCGGGCGGCATCAGGCCAGGGAGGCGGCGATGAGCCCGGAGGACCGCGCGGCATTCGGCGTCGAAGGGGAAGACTGGGCCGCCTGGCGCCGGCATCGCGTGCGCTGGTCGGAATGCGATGCGCTCGGCCATGCCAACAACACCGCCTACCTCATCTGGTGCGAGGACATGCGGGTGGGGCCGGGCTGGTCCGGCCTTGGCGGCGGCTTCGCCCCCGGTGCCGTCAGCCCGGTCGTCGCGCAGATCGAGGCGCGCTACCTCCGCTCGCTGGTCTTCGAGGAGGAATGCCTGGTCACGCTGCGCTTCGCCTCGGTCAAGCGCACCTCCTTCGTGCATGACTACGCGGTCTGGAAGGGCGGGCTCTGCTTCTCCTGCCGGACGGTGCTGGTGGCGGTGCAGCAGGACAGCGGCGCGCGCGTGCCCGTCCCGCCCGCGATCCGCGCCGCCATGCTCGCCACCGGCGCGCGCGACGAGGCGGGGTGAGCCCATCGCTGCGCAACGGGGGCCGGCTTGCGCGCCCCCGGCGCGGGACGAAGCCGCACCGGGCGGCGGTGGGGAAGCGGGGTGGTGCCCCCGTCCGGGTCATGCCGCCTGGCGTCCGGGCGTTCCCGCCCGTGCGCGATCCGCTCTAGTCTGCCCGGCCGGCGATCGGCGCCCAGAAGGGGGAGAAGGCCATGCCCGTCACGCAGGTCCGCGGCATCAACCTAGTCTGGGACATGCTGGGCGAGGGCAGCGGCCCAGTCGTCGTGATCTCGCCCGGGGGGCGGCGCGGCCTTGCCTCCGACCGGGCGCTCGGCCTGCTGCTGGCCGAGGCCGGCTTCCGGGCCCTGGTCTATGACCGCCGCAACACCGGCGCCGCCGACATCGCCCTGGACGGCGACAGCGAGAGCCAGGAACAGGCGGACGACCTGCTGACGCTGCTGCAGGCCCTGGGCTGCGCCCCGGCCTATGTCGCCGGCTGCTCCTCCGGCGCGCGGCTGTCCCTGCTCCTGGCGCTGCAGCACCCGCAGGCGGTGCGCGGCCTCCTGCTCTGGCGCGTCACCGGCGGCGCCCATGCCGCGAAGCGCCTCGCCCACAACTACTATGAGCAGTACCTGCAGGCGGTGGCGCGCGGCGGCATCGAGGCGGTCTGCGAGACCGAGCATTTCGCCGGGCTGATCGGGGCCAACCCGACCAACCGCGCGCGGCTGGAGGCGATGGGCGCCGAGGCCTTCGCCGCGCGGATGCGGCGCTGGCTGGCCGGCTTCCACCAGGGCGCGGGCCATCCGGTGGCCGGCCTGGCGCCCGCCGACCTGCGGCGGATCGCCGTGCCTGCGCTGGTGGTTGCCGGCAATGACCGCGTGCACCCCGCCGAGGCCGCGCAGGCGGCGCATCGCTGCCTGCCGGCCAGCACCTATCGGGAGGTGTTGTCCACGCCGGTGGACCTCGACGTCGATTTCGCGGGGTGGGAGGCGGCGACGCCCCGCCTGGCCGCGGTGTTCATCGACGCGCTGCGGGGCTGGGACGCATCCCGGCGCTGACCGCGCGGCGATGCTGCGGCGGCTGCAGGACTGGGCGCGGGCGATCCGCCGCGACGTGCATGCGCTGTGGATCGCGGCGCGCGACCCGCGCACGCCCTGGGCGGCGCGGGCCCTCGCGCTCGGCATCGCCGCCTATGCGCTGTCGCCCATCGACCTGATCCCGGACTTCATCCCGGTGCTCGGCCTGCTCGACGAGGCGGTGCTGCTGCCGCTGGCCATGCTGCTGGCGATCCGGCTGATCCCGGCGCCGCTGATGGCGGAATACCGCGCCCAGGCCGCGGCGGCGCAGGCCCGCCCGAGCAGCCGCGCCGGCGCCGCCGCGATCGTCGCCCTCTGGCTGCTGGCGGCCGGACTGCTGCTGTGGTGGCTGTGGCCGGACGCGGCCGGATGACCGGGCGCCAGGCAGGCCAGGCGGCGGGCGACCATCCCGGCGGGCCGCCGGCTGCCTGTCCGAAGCGGATCGCGGCGGGCGATGCCCGGCCCGGCGCCTGCTGCCGCGCGGCATCCGGGACGCGGCCGCGCCGTGGCGCGCAGCG
>NZ_SMOA01000207.1 GCF_004353985.1 Paracraurococcus ruber
GCCGGGCCCGCCGCGCCCGGCCCCGTGACGGCCCGACAGGGCGTCAGCCGCGCGCCATGCGGCGGCGCGCCGCCAGCAGACCGGCGAGGCCGGCCAGCACCAGCGCCGCCGTCCCCGGCTCCGGCACCGCCGCCGCGGCGAAACCGCCGATCAGCTCATGCCCGCGCGTGGTCGGGTGCACATCGTCCCAGAACAGGGAGGCATCGGCCGAGCGCGTCGCGGTCGGGTTGTTGGGCGAGCAGCGGATGCCGGCCGCCAGCGGGTTGATGTAGATCGTCGGCGACGCGCCGGTGACGCAGGCATTGGTCACGTCGTCGAAGCCGAAGCCCCTGGGATTCGCCGTCACCCGGTCGAACAGGCCGAAGACGTCGAAGGTCAGCACCCGCACGCCGGGCAGGGCATCGAAGGCCGCGAGGCCGTTGGCGAGCGCGGCGTTGAAGGCCTGGCTGACGGCGCGGCCGGCGGCGGCGGCGGCGGGGGTGCCGTTGAAGCGCGGGATCTTCCCGAGGTCGGGCAGGTTCAGCACCAGGAAATTCCGCGCATTGCCGGACTGCTTGAGCGCCAGCATCTGGTCGATCACGCCCTGAGCGGCGCTCACCGCCTCGGCCTGCAGGAAGGCCGCGGGGTTCGGCTGGAACGACGCCTGGGCGAGCGCCTGCAGCAGGTTGTTCGCCCCCGCCCAGACGGCGAAGAGCGCCCCATCCGGCGCCGCCGGCCCGGTGAGGTAGGTGGCGACCTGGCCGGGCAGGTTGATGAAGCCGGGAATGCCGAAGCCGGGCCCCTGACTGTCGGTGCGCGCCAGGCCATAGGCATAGATGGTGCCGCCGGCATTGGACGGCACCGCGGCGCCGAGGCCGAGCCGCTGCGAGAACTCGCTGATCCAGGTCGGCCCGTTGCTGAACTGCCCCTGCGGATAGGTCGGCGCCACCGGCACCGTCCCGCCCGAGAGCAGGAACAGGTTGCCGCGATCGGTCAGGCTGTCGCCGAACCCGTAGAGCGCGGTGAAGCCCGCCGCCGCCGGCCGCGGCGCCATGGCCGGCAGCAGGAGGATGGCCAGGGCCAGCAGGCGGCCCAGCAACCCGTGGTGTCGCATTCGAAACTCCCTTCCCCGTGGGGCGAGAATTTACGATCCGCAACGTCCTGTCCAGGGACCGGCTACGGGGCTGGCGGCGGCGCGACGCCCCGGCGGGGTGGGGCCGCGGCGCTCAGCCCGCGGGCGGCAGGCAGGCGGCGGCCAGCAGGGCGAAGGCGCGGGCCCGGTGGTTGTCGGCATGCTTCGCCGCCGGCGCCATCTCGCCGAAGGTCTGCGCCCCGCCCTCCGGCACGAACATCGGGTCGTAGCCGAAGCCGTTCGTGCCGCGCGGCGGGAAGACCCAGCGGCCATGGATCTCGCCCTCGAAGCCCTCGGCATGGCCGTCCGGCCAGGCGAGCACGAGGGCGCAGGTGAACCAGGCCCGGCGATCGGCATGCGGTTCGGCCAGCGCGGCGACCTTCGCCATGGCCATGGCATAGTCCCGCCCGCCGCCGGGCAGCATGGCCCAGTCGGCGGTCCGCACGCCGGGATCGCCGCCGAGCGACGCGACGGAGAAGCCGCTGTCATCGGCCAGCGCCGGCAGGCCGGCGGCGCGGGCGGCGGCGAGCGCCTTGATGGTGGCGTTGCCGAGGAAGGTCGTCTCGGTCTCCGCCGGCTCCGGCAGGCCGAGTTCGCCGGCCGAGACCACCTGCAGCCCATGCGGGGCGAGCAGCGCCGCCACCTCCCGCAGCTTGCCGGCATTGTGGCTGGCGAGGACGAGCCGGCCCGGTTCGAGCCGGCGGTGCGCGCCCCGGGCCGGCATCAGGCGATCCCGACCGCCACGCGCTGCTGGCGGAACAGCTCCTCGGTGCCGTGGCGGGCGAGCTTCAGCAGCGACAGAAGCTGCGCCTCGCTGAAGGGCTCGCCCTCCGCCGTGCCCTGCACCTCGACCAGGCCGCCCTTGCCGGTGAGGACGAAATTGGCATCCGTCTGCGCCTTGCTGTCCTCGTCGTAGTCGAGGTCGAGCACCGCCTCCCCCTGCCACAGCCCGCAGGAGACCGCCGCCACCTGGTCGCGCAGCGGCATGCTGGCGATCACGTTCATCTTCAGGCAGTGGCGGAAGGCCAGGTGCAGCGCCACCCAGGCGCCGGTGATGCTGGCGCAGCGCGTGCCGCCATCGGCGGTCAGCACGTCGCAATCGAGGGTGATGGACATCTCGCCCATCGCCTTCAGGTCGGTCACGGCGCGCAGGCTGCGGCCGATCAGCCGCTGGATCTCCTGCGTCCGGCCGGACTGCTTGCCGCGCGCCGCCTCCCGGTCGCCGCGCGTGTGGGTGGCGCGGGGCAGCATGCCGTATTCGGCCGTGACCCAGCCCTGGCCGCTGCCGCGCAGGAATGGCGGCACCCTTGTCTCGACCGAGGCGGTGCAGAGCACCTCGGTCAGGCCCATGCGGATGCGGCAGGACCCCTCGGCATGGCGGGCCACGCCGGGCTCGAGGACGACATGGCGGAGTGCATCGGGCGCGCGGCCGGAAGGACGGGTCATGCGGCGCGGCCTAGCACGGGGGCCGGAGGCCGGGAAAGGCCGGCCCGGCCGCGGCCCCGGCGGCTATCGCGCCGCCGGCGATGCGCTAAGCTTCCCCGAGAAGAACGACAGAACCGCAAGGAGGAACTTCCATGACCATCACGCGCCGCGGCCTCGGCCTGGGCGGGGCGGGGCTCGCCGCCGGCTCCGCCCTCGGCCTCGCCCTGCCCGCCCTCGCCCAGTCGGAGCCGCTGCGGGTCGGCTGGCTGGCCGCCCTGACCGGGCCGAGCAGCGCCCCGGCGGTCGGCTTCAACCGCGGGGTGATGTGGGCGGCGGAGGCGCTGAACGCCGCCGGCGGCGTGAAGGGCCGCAAGGTGGAGGTCATCACCCGCGACACCCAGGGCGACCCGACCAAGGCGGTGAACGCGACGCAGGAGATGATCAGCCAGCTGAAGGTCCATGCCATCTGGGGCCCGACCAACAGCGGCGAGAGCCTGGCGACCACCGCCATCATGGCGCGCGGCAAGATGCCGAACATCCATCCCTGCGTGGTCAACAGCCTGATCGACCCGAAGAAATACCCGAACGCCTTCCGCATCGCCCCCAGCAACATCCAGTGGGACGACGCGGTGCGGAACTACACCACCGGCGTCGCCAAGGCGAAGAAGGTGGCGGTCATCGGCGACACCACCGGCTATGGCGTGACGGCGGCGAACGACAGCGCCGCCGGCTTCCAGAAGGACGGCGCCGAGGTCGTCTACAAGGCGAATATCGACAGCACCCAGCCGGACATGACGCCGGACATGCTGCGCGCCCGCAATGCGGGGGCGGAGGCGATCGTGATCTGGTCGGTCTCCACCGGCATGATCGCGCGCATGCTGAACACCAGGGCGAAGATGGGCTGGGACGTGCCCTTCATCGGCCATCCCTCGCTCTCCTCCGGCGAGATCGCGCAGCTGATCGAGAAGCCGGACTACTGGAAGAAGGTCTACTGCATCGGCTACCGCAGCTGCAGCTTCGATGCGAACGGCAAGCTGCCGCCGCGCAACGAGGAGCTGCTGCGGAAGCTGGCCGGCAAGATCAACCTGCAGGACACGCTGCTGTGGTGGGTGGCCTGCGGGATCGATGCGGTGAACCTGATCGCCGACGCCGCGGCGCAGACCGGCAGCACGCGGAACGACGACATCATCAGGTACTGGAACGGCGTGAAGTCCTGGCCCGGCTACTACGGCGAGTACAGCTGGACGCCGGACGAGCACAATGGCTACCCCGGCCAGGACGTGGTGATGTCCGATGCCAGCTCTGGCCGCAACGGCGCCTTCGCGCTGGCGCCCGGCTACGCCTGACGGGTCGCGGCGGCCCGGCGCGGCCGCGCCGGCCCCGCCGCCGCACGACTGAGCCTTCCGGCGCGCCGCGTCCTGCGGCGCGCCCCCCGACCCCGCGCGGGAGTGTCGCCTTGCTTGCCTCCATCCTGGCCTCCGGCCTCGCGGTCGGCGCCGTCTATGCGCTGATCGGCATCACCTACAACACGATGTTCGCGACCTCCCGCGTGATGAGCTTCACCGCCGGGCAGCTCGGCATGCTGGGCGGCGTGCTCGGCTCGCTGTTCATCCTCCGGCTCGGCCTGCCGGTGCTGCCGGGCCTGGTGCTGACCCTGGCCGCCTGCGCCCTGCTCGGCGTGGTGACGGAGATCGTCGCGGTGCGGCCGGTGCTGAAGAGCCTCGACCAGCACCTCTACGTCCTCTCGACCCTCGCCCTGGCGCTGATGATCCAGCACACCGCGGCGCTGGAATGGAGCACGGAGCCGCAGCCCTTCCCCAGGCTGATCGGGCTCGGCGAGGGGATCTGGGAGGAGAAGTACTGGCTGCCGGTCGCCGCCTGCGCGGCGACCATCCTCGGCCTCGAATACCTCTATCGCCGCACCCTGGTCGGCCGCGCCTTCGTCGCCATCGCCGAGGACAATTACGCCGCCCGCGCGCTGGGCCTGCCGGAGCGCAACCTGCGCATGGCGAGCTATGCGCTGGCCGGCGCCATCGGCGCGCTGGCGGGCTTCGCCGGCGGGCAGCTGCTGCTGGCCTTCTTCGCCAATGGCCCGCTGCTGAACTTCTACGGCTTCATCCCGGTGGCGCTGGGCGGCCTCGGCAACAACCGCGGCGCCGTCATCGGCGGCCTTGCGCTCGGCCTGTTCCAGCAGGCGGCGAATTTCCTGGTGGGCGGCATCTTCTCCTCGGTCGCCGTCTTCACCCTGTTCATCCTGGTGCTGCTGGCGGCGCCGCAGGGGCTGTTCGGCGCCGCCGCGGCGCGGAGGGTGTGATGGGCGTGACCGACACCGCCGCGCCGGCCCTGAAGCTGCCCGCCGCGCCCTCGGCGCTGGCGCGGCTGCTGCCCTTCCTCGGGCTGCTGGCCGGCGCGCTGCTGCTGCCCTTCAGCGGCAACGACTACTGGGCGCTGATCGCCACGCGCGCCTGCATCTACTGGGTGCTGGTCTCCGGCCTGAACCTGATCGTCGGCTATGCCGGGCAGCTCGCCATCGGCTATGTCGCGATCCTGGCGCTCGGCGCCTATACCGCCAGCGTGCTGGCCGCGGGCAATGTCCTGCCGGCGCTGCCCTCCTTCGCCGCGCTGGGCTGCGCCGGGCTGGTGGGCGCGGTCTTCGGCGTGGTGGTCGGGCTGCCGGCGCTGCGGCTGCGGACCTTCTACTTCGCCATGACGACCCTGGGCTTCGCCACCATCGTCACCCAGATCGCGCTCGCCTGGCAGGACGTGACGGGCGGCGGCATCGGCATCCCGGGGCCGGAGATGCCGGCGCCGCTGGACACCCCCTGGGGCTACTACCTGTTCTGCCTGGGCGCCGCCGCGCTGTGCACCTGGCTGACCGCGAACATCGCCGGCAGCCGCTTCGGCCGCGCCCTGGTGGCGGTGCGGGATGCGGAGGTGGCGGCGGAAGCCTGCGGCGTCGCCAAGCCGCGCCTGCTGGTGCAGGTCTTCCTGCTGGCGGGCGCGCTGGCCGGGATCGCCGGCGGGCTGTTCGCCACGCTGCAATCCTACATCACGCCGGATGCCTTCACCTTCGACCTGTCGCTGCTGTTCTTCATCGCGGTGCTGATCGGCGGGCGCGGCTCCATCCTCGGCCCGCTGCTGGGGACCATCCTGCTGACCCTGCTGCCGGAGGTGGCGGCGCCGCTCGCCGCCTGGTCCACCTTCCTCTATGCCGCGCTGCTGCTGGTCATCGTGCTGGCCATCCCCGGCGGCATCGCCGCGCTGCTGGACTTTCGCAGCCGCCGCGCCCTGCCGGAAGGCCGCGCCGTGCAGCCGCGGCCGGAGGCGCTGGCGACGCTGCTCGGCCACCATCGGGAGGCGCGGGGGGCGATCGAGCTGCGCGGCGTGGTGCTGGCCTTCGGCGCGGTGCGGGCGATCGACGGGCTCGACCTCGATTTGCGACCGGGCGAGGTGCATGGGCTGATCGGGCCGAATGGCAGCGGCAAGACCACCACGCTGAACGTCATCTCCGGGTATTACCGGCCGCAGCAGGGAAGCCTGACGCTGGCGGGTGCGCCGCTGCCGGCGGGAAGGCCGGCGCTGCGGGCGCCGCAGGGCATCGCCCGCACCTTCCAGACGCCGCGCCTGGTGGGGGAGGCGACGGTGCTGCAGAACGTCATGGTCGGCGCGACGGTCGAGGGCCGTTCGACCTTCCTGGAGGCGCTGTTCCAATTGCCGCGGCAGCGGCGGGAGGAGCGGGAGATGGAGGCGCGGGCAAGGCTGGCGCTGGCCGCCGCGGGGCTGGCGGGCCTGGCCGATGTGCGGGCCGACCGGCTGCAGCACAGCGAGCTGCGCTTCATGGAGATCGCCCGCGCCCTCATGCTGCGCCCGGCCTTCCTGATGCTGGACGAGCCGGCGGCCGGCCTGGCGACGGAGGAGATCAAGCGGCTGGGCGCGCTGATCCGCGCCATCGCGGCGCAGGGCACCGGCGTGCTGCTGGTGGAGCACCATGCCGACCTGATCTTCGACATCTGCGACCGGGTGACGGTGCTGAACCTGGGGCGCGAGCTGGCGGCCGGCACGCCGGCCGAGATCCGCACGCACAAGGAGGTGGTGAGTGCCTATCTCGGCGGCTGAGGCCCTGCTTGAGGTGCGCGGCCTGCGCGCGGGCCATGGCAAGATCGCCGTGCTGCACGGCGTCGACCTCACCATCCATGCGGGCGAGGTCGTCTCGCTGCTCGGCCCCAATGGCGCGGGCAAGACGACGCTGCTGGCCGCCATCTCCGGCCTGCTGCCCTGGGGCGGGGGCGGGGTGCGCTTCGCCGGGCAGGACATGGCGGGCGCCGGCCCGCGCGAGAGCGCGCGGCGCGGCCTGGTGCATGTGGTGGAGGGGCACCGGGTCTTCACCCAGATCTCGGTCGCCGACAACCTGGAGCTGGCGGGCTACGACCTGCCGCGGCGGGAACGGGCGGGGCGGATCGAGGAGGCGCTGGCCTTCTTCCCGGAGATCGCGGCGAAGCGGCATGAGCGCGGCGGGGCGCTGTCCGGCGGGCAGCAGCAGATGCTGGCGGTGGCGCAGGGGCTGGTGCGGCGGCCGCGGCTGCTGATGCTGGACGAGCCCTCGGCCGGGTTGTCGCCGGTACTGGTGGACCGGGTGCTGGGCGTGGTGGCGCAGTTGCGCGCGGCCGGCACGGCGGTGCTGCTGGTGGAGCAGCTGATCGAGAAGGCGCTGGCGGTGTCCGACCGCGTCTATGCCCTGGCGCAGGGCCGCATCGTGCTGGAAGCGCGTGCGGACGAGGCGGACCTGCCGCACCGGCTGGAGCGCGCCTATTTCGGCCAGGACGTCCCCACGCCGTTGCACGCATAGACCAGAGGGTTCCAAGGGCCCTTCGGCCGATGCGGGTCCCGTTGACGATGCGCCGCATCGTCAATGGGTGGTCGAGGGGGGCAAGGCCCCCCTCGATGTGTCAGCGCACCCGGTTCTCGATCAGCTCCTGCACCACGCCGGGATCGGCGAGCGTGGAGGTATCCCCGAGCCCATCCGTCTCGTTGGCCGCGATCTTCCGCAGGATGCGCCGCATGATCTTGCCGGAGCGGGTCTTGGGCAGGCCGGGTGCCCACTGGATGGCGTCCGGCGAGGCGATCGGGCCGATCTCCTTCCGCACCCAGGCGACCAGTTCCTTGCGCAGCGCGTCGGTCGGTTCCTCGCCCGATTTCAGCGTGACGTAGCAGTAGATGCCCTGGCCCTTCAGGTCGTGCGGCATGCCGACCACGGCGGCCTCGGCGACCTTGGGGTGGGCGACGAGGGCGCTCTCGATCTCGGCGGTGCCCATGCGGTGGCCGGAGACGTTGATGACGTCGTCCACCCGCCCGGTGATCCAGTAGTAGCCATCCTTGTCGCGGCGGGCGCCGTCGCCGGTGAAATACATCCCCTTGAAGGTGGAGAAATAGGTCTGGCCGAAGCGCGCATGGTCGCCATAGATGGTGCGCATCTGGCCCGGCCAGCTGTCGAGCAGCACCAGGTTGCCCTCGGTCGCGCCGTCCAGCACCTTGCCCTCCCCGTCCACCAGGGCGGGGAAGACGCCCGGCAGCGGCAGGGTGGCGGAGCCCGGCTTCTGCGCGACCGCGCCCGGCAGCGGGGAGATCAGGATGCCGCCCGTCTCGGTCTGCCACCAGGTGTCCACGATCGGGCAGCGCTCGTCCCCGACGACGCGATAGTACCAGAGCCAGGCTTCCGGGTTGATCGGCTCGCCCACGGACCCCAGGATGCGCAGCGACGCGCGGCTGGTCTTCTTCACCGGCGCCTCGCCGTCCCGCATCAAGGACCGGATGGCGGTGGGCGCGGTGTAGAAGATGTTCACCTGGTGCTTGTCCACCACCTCCCAGAAGCGGGAGACGCTGGGGTAGTTCGGCACGCCCTCGAACATCAGGGTGGTCGCGCCATTCGCCAGCGGCCCGTAGACGATGTAGGTGTGGCCGGTCACCCAGCCGACATCGGCGGTGCACCAGTAGATCTCGCCCGGCCTGTAGTCGAAGACCAGCTCATGCGTGTAGCTGGCCCAGACCATGTAGCCGCCGGTGGTGTGCAGCACGCCCTTCGGCTTGCCGGTGGACCCCGAGGTGTAGAGGATGAAGAGCGGGTCCTCCGCCCCCATCGGCTCCGGCTCGCAGGTCGCCGGCTGCTTCGCGCAGAGGTCGTCCCACATCACGTCGCGGCCGGCCTGCATCGGCACGCTGCCGCCGGTGTTCTTCGCCACGATCACATGCCTGATGGACGGGCAGGTCGCCAGCGCGTCGTCGGCATTGGTCTTCAGCGGCACCTTGCGGCCGCCGCGCCGGCCCTCGTCCGCGGTGATCAGCACGCTGCACTCGCTGTCCTGGATGCGGGAGGCGAGGCTGTCCGCGCTGAAGCCGCCGAAGACGATGGAGTGGATGGCGCCGACGCGGGCGCAGGCCAGCATGGCCACCGCCGCCTCGACGATCATCGGCAGGTAGATGCAGACGCGGTCGCCCTTCTTCACGCCCAGCTCGCGCAGGCCGTTGGCCAGGCGGCAGACGCGGGCATGCAGGTCGCGATAGGTGACCTTGACGTCGCTGTTCGGGTCGTCGCCTTCCCAGATGATCGCCACCTGGTCGCCGCGCGTGTCCAGATGCCGGTCGAGGCAGGAGACGGAGGCGTTCAGCACCCCGTCCTCGTACCAGCGGATGCTGACATCGCCGGTGAAGTCCACCGACTTGATCTTCGTCGGCGCCTTCATCCAGGCGACGCGGCCGCTCTGCTCGCGCCAGAACCCCTCGGGGTCCTTCGCCGCCGCCTCGGTCATGGCGCGGTGGCGGTCGGTGTTCACATGTGCCTTGGCGGCGATCTCCGTTTTCACGGCGATCAGGTCGTCTGCCATGCCTGGCCTCCCCTCGGGCGTATAGCGCTGCCTGACAGGAGATAGGCCATGCCGCCTTGCGCTGCGTCAATCGGCCGCGGTGCTCCGCCTGCCCTCGCCGAGACGTGCCGGGCGGCAGCGGAAGCCCGCCCGGCACGGGGCCGGGCGGGCGCCGCGGATCAGTTGGTGCGGGTGGCGCTGCCGCTGGCGGGCGCCGCCGGCGCGGTGGCGGCGCTGCCGTGACGCTCGGTGGTCGCGGCGGGGCGCTGCGGCGTGCCGGCCTGCTGC
>NZ_SMOA01000208.1 GCF_004353985.1 Paracraurococcus ruber
CGGGCTGCGCGCCGCGGCAGGCGCGGCGCCGCCCGGCGGAGCCGCGGGCGGAGGGACCGCCGCCCGCCGCCACCACGCGCTGAGCCCTGGCGGTACCCGCGCCGAATCGGACCGGACACCGACGCGCCCACCCAGCCTGCCACCGCGCATGACCGGCGGCCGGCAGAGTCGCCGATGGCGGCGAATCGCCACGCCCCCGGTCGGTCGGCCCCCAGCATCGCCGCCGCGCCATGGTCGGGGCGGTGGCAGCGCGGCCGCCCGGGGTTCCGATGCACGGCGATGCGGCGCGCCGGAGCGGGGCGCGTCGGATCCGTCCGGCGCCCCCGCGCCACGGCGAGGAGCAGGACCGGCACCTGCCGCCCGGCCGCCGATGCATGGCCGATGCGCGTCGCATCGGGGCCGTCACCCCGGCGCGGCCGTTCGGCCACGGTGCGGCCGATCGTCGCCGCCTCGCGCGGGCCGCCGATGCGGAACGGGCCGACGCCGGACGGCGCCGCGGCTGGCATCCGCGCGACGCCGGATGGCAGCGGCGAGAGGCGCGGGGCGTGGCGCAGCATGGCTGCCGGACGCCCTGCGCGACGTCGGCCCGGCCATCCGCTGCGCCGGCGGAAAGGGATTGACCTTTGCCCCCGTACGACCACCCTATGGCGAACGCAACACGAACATTCAGGAAAGCGCGGCGGCCGGCCTGCGGCTGACGAATCTGCAACCCGACACCTGATCTGGTGTTATGGTGGCGCTCCTTCTCCAACATCTTGTGTAGGGACTGCACGACATGCATGCTCCGGTCCGTGGGATCGAAGGGGACGTGACCGTGTTCGATGCGGTGCAGTTGGCGGGACACCACCAGGTCCAGGTGGATCGCACGCGCGATGCGCTGCTGACGGATTTCGGCAAGGCGACGCTGGACGACCGGTACCTGCTGCCGGGCGAAAGCTACCAGGACCTCTTCGCCCGCGTGGCGAGCGCCTTCGGCGACGACGCGGCGCATGCGCAGCGCATCTACGACTACATCTCGAAGCTGTGGTTCATGCCGGCGACCCCGGTGCTGTCGAATGGCGGCACGACGCGCGGCCTGCCGATCTCCTGCTTCCTGAACGAGGCGACGGACAGCCTGGACGGCATCGTCGGCCTGTGGAACGAGAATGTCTGGCTGGCGGCCAAGGGCGGCGGCATCGGCTCCTACTGGGGCAACCTGCGCGGCATCGGCGAGAAGGTCGGGCGCAACGGCAAGACCTCTGGCGTGGTGCCGTTCATCCGCGTCATGGATTCGCTGACGCTCGCCATCTCCCAGGGCTCGCTGCGGCGAGGCTCGGCCGCCTGCTACCTGCCGATCAGCCATCCGGAGGTGGAGGAGTTCATCGAGATCCGCCGCCCGACCGGCGGCGACCCGAACCGCAAGGCCCTGAACCTGCACCACGGCATCCTGATCCCGGATGCCTTCATGCGCGCGGTGGAGAATGACGAGCCCTGGGCGCTGGTCAGCCCGAAGGACGGCGCCCTGGTCAAGAAGGTGTCGGCGCGGGCGCTGTGGATCCGCATCCTCACCGCGCGGATCGAGACCGGCGAGCCCTACCTGATCTACTCCGATCACGTGAACCGGGCGCGGCCGGAGCACCACAAGCTCTCGGGGCTCGAGGTCAAGACGTCCAACCTCTGCTCCGAGATCACGCTGCCGACCGGCCGCGACCAGCACGGCCGCGACCGCACCGCGGTCTGCTGCCTCTCCTCCCTCAACCTCGAGACCTGGTTCGAGTGGAAGGATTCGCCGACCTTCATCCCCGACGTGATGCGCTTCCTCGACAACGTCCTGCAGGAGTTCATCGACACCGCGCCGGATTCGATGGCGAAGGCGAAGTACTCGGCGATGCGGGAACGCAGCGTCGGCCTCGGCGTCATGGGCTTCCACAGCTTCCTGCAGGCGCTGAACGTGCCGTTCGAGAGCGCGATCGCCAAGGTTTGGAACAAGCGGATGTTCAAGCACATCCGCGAACAGGCGGATGTCGCCAGCCGGCTGCTGGCGGAGGAGCGCGGGCCCTGCCCCGACGCCGCCGAATACGGCTTCATGGAGCGCTTCTCGAACAAGATGGCGATCGCGCCGACGGCGTCGATCAGCATCATCTGCGGCGGCGCGTCCCCGGGCATCGAGCCGATCGCGGCCAATGTCTACAACCACAAGACGCTGTCCGGCAGCTACATCGTCCGCAACCCCTACCTGAAGAAGGTGCTGGCGAAGCACGGCAGGGACGACGACGAGACCTGGACCAGCATCACCGTCAGCAAGGGCAGCGTGCAGCACCTGGACTTCCTGACGGAGCAGGAGAGGCTGACCTTCAAGACCGCCTTCGAGCTGGACCAGCGCTGGGTGGTGGAGCATGCGGCCGATCGCACGCCCTATATCTGCCAGAGCCAGTCGGTGAACCTGTTCCTGCCGGCGAATGTCCACAAGAAGGACCTTCACCAGATCCACTGGATGGCGTGGAAGAAGGGCGTGAAGTCGCTCTACTACTGCCGCAGCCTGTCGATCCAGCGGGCGGACACGATCAGCGAGAAGGTGGTGCCGAACCTGCTGAGCGTCGCCGCGGTGAACGACGTGGCGGCGGTGGCCGCCGTGCCGCTGCCGGCCGCCGCCACGGCGAAGGTCGAGAGCAACGACTACGAGGAATGCCTGGCCTGCCAGTAGGCAGGCCGGCAACACTCCGCCGCGGCAGGAAGCCGCAGATCTTGGCGCGGCGGGACGCCTGACCATTTCCCCGACGTCACCATCGACGCCAGACCGACACGAGCGGACGAATCCCTATGCCCGACGGAATTTCCCCCACCGGCGCCCCGCAGCATCTCGACCTGCTGACCGCCAACCCGGTCTACAAGCCCTTCCGCTACCCCTGGGCCTATGACGCCTGGCTGACGCAGCAGCGCGTGCATTGGCTGCCGGAGGAAGTGCCGCTCGCGGATGATGTCAAGGACTGGCAGAAGAACCTCTCCGCCGGCGAGAAGAACCTACTGACGCAGATCTTCCGCTTCTTCACCCAGGCGGATGTCGAGGTGAACAACTGCTACATGAAGCACTATTCCCAGGTGTTCAAGCCGACGGAAGTGCTGATGATGCTGAGCGCCTTCAGCAACATCGAGACGATCCACATTGCCGCCTATTCCCACCTGCTGGACACGGTTGGAATGCCGGAAGTTGAATACACGGCCTTCCTCAAATACAAGGAGATGAAGGACAAGTTCGACTACATGCAGAACTTCTCGGTCGCGAACAAGACCGAGATCGCCAAGACGCTGGCGGCCTTCGGCGCCTTCACCGAGGGGCTGCAGCTCTTCGCCTCCTTCGCCATCCTCATGAACTTCCCGCGCTTCAACAAGATGAAGGGGATGGGCCAGATCGTCTCCTGGTCCGTGCGGGACGAGACGCTGCACTGCCTGTCCATCATCCGGCTGTTCCGCACCTTCGTGCAGGAGAATCCGGAGATCTGGACGGAGCAGCTGAAGACCGAGATCGTCGAGATCTGCGCGACGATCGTCGAGCACGAGGATGCCTTCATCGACCTGGCCTTCGAGCTGGGCGGCGTCGATGGGTTGGATGCCGAGCAGACCAAGCGCTACATCCGCTTCATCGCCGACCGGCGGCTGCAGCAGCTTGGCCTCGATCCCCACTTCAACATCGAGAAGAACCCGCTGCCCTGGCTCGATGAGATGCTGAACGCGATCGAGCACACCAATTTCTTCGAGAACCGCGCCACCGAATACTCCAAGGCCAGCACCGTCGGGTCCTGGGAGGAGGTCTGGGCGCCGAGCATCGGCGAGAATTGGGCGGCCGAGGACGTGGCGGCGCGCTGACAGACTCACAGAAATAGAAGGGGGTGCGGGGGGATACCTCCCCCCGCCCTTTTTCTTTCCGTGCCTCCGGGCATGATGGCACGCAGGGAGGGACCCCCGCGCGTGCTCACCGTCGATCTTCTCGTGGCCGGCTCCGGCGCCGGCGGCATGACCGCCGCCATCGCCGCCCGGCATCATGGCCTGGATGTGCTGGTGGCGGAGAAGGAGCCGGTCTTCGGCGGCACCACCGCCATGTCCGGCGGCTATCTCTGGGTGCCGAACAACCCGGTGAATGCCGCCGCCGGCACCAGGGACAGCGTGGAGGCGGCGCGCGCCTATCTGCGGCACGAGGCGGGCAACCACTTCGACGCGCCGCGGATCGATGCCTTCCTGCGCGACGGCCCGCGCATGGTCGACTTCATGCACGCGCACACGCAGGTGCGCTTCGGCCCGGCCACCGCCTTTTCCGACTATCACCCGGACGCGCCCGGCGGCACGCCGGGCGGCCGGTCCATCCTGACCGAGCCGCTGGATGCCCGCGCGCTCGGCCGCGACCTGCCGAAGCTGCGGCGGCCGCGGCCGGAACTCACCCTGTTCGGCCTCGCCATCGGCTCGGGCAAGGAGCTGTGGCATTTCTATCGCGCGACGCGGCGGCTCGAATCGGCGCTGTATGTGACGAAGCGGCTGGCGCGACACGGCGTGGACCTGGCGCTGCACGGGCGCGGCATGACGCTGACCAACGGCAATGCGCTGGCGGCGCGGCTCTACCTCACGGCGCAGCGGATGGGCATCGGCCTCCGCCTCGGCTCCCCGGTCACCCGGCTGCTGCGCGACGAGTCGGGCGCGGTGACGGGCGCGGTGCTGGCGACGCCGGAAGGCGCGTTGGAGGTCATGGCGCGGCGCGGCGTGGTGCTGGCCTGCGGCGGCTTCCCAGCGGACCTGGCGCGGCGCAAGCGCCTGTTCAACCACCCGGCGGCCGAGGGCGAGCACTGGTCCGCCGCCAACCCGGCCAATACCGGCGACGGCATAAGGCTCGGCGAAGCCATCGGCGCGGCGGTGGAGGAGGACTACCCGAACGCCGCCGCCTGGGCGCCGACCAGCCTGGTGCCGCGGGCCGACGGGACGCTGGCCCCCTTCCCGCATTTCATCGACCGCGGGAAGCCCGGCGTCATCGCCGTGCTGCGCAGCGGCCAGCGCTTCGTGAACGAGGCGAACAGCTACCACGACTTCGTCCAGGGGATGATCCGCGCCTGCCCGCCCGGCCAGCCGGCCGAGGCCTTCCTGCTGCTCGACCATCGGACCATCCGCCGCTACGGGATCGGCTTCGTGAAGGCGGCGCCGATCCCGCTCGGGCCAGCCATCGCCTCCGGCTACCTGAAGCGGGGCGAGACCCTTGCGGAGCTTGCCGCCGCGGCGGGGATCGACGCCGCGGCGCTGGAACACACGGTCGCGGTCTGGAACGCCGATGTCGCGCGGGGCGAGGACCGCGACTTCGGCAAGGGCAGCACGGCCTATAACCGCTTTCATGGCGACCCGGAGGTGACGCCCAACCCCTGCCTCGCGCCGCTGGCGGTGCCGCCCTTCTATGCCGTGCGGGTGGTGCCGGGCGATATCGGCACCTTCGACGGGCTGCGGGCGGACGAGCATGCCCGGGTGCTCGACCGCGGCGGGGCGCCGATCCCCGGCCTCTATGCCGCGGGCAACGACATGGCGAGCATCATGGGCGGCAACTACCCGGGCGGCGGCATCACGCTGGGGCCGGCCATGACCTTCGGCTTCATCGCCGGCCGCCACGCCGCGGGCGCCATGGATTGATCGGCTGCCCCCCCAAAGGGACGGGGCGCTAGCGGGGCGCTGGCGGGGGGCCGCCGGCGCCGCTACACCCCCGCCCATGCTGCGGACGGTTCGCTTCCTCGCCCTGCTCCTCGTGCTGCTGCTGGGCGGCGCCTGGGTGTTCGCCTGGGTCACCCGTGCGCCGGGGGAAAGCCTGGCGGATGCCTTCGCCGCCCGGCTCGGCCTGCTGTTCGGCGGGCAGATGCCGGTGCCGGCGGCGGGCGGGGTCCAGCTGCCGCAGGGGATGTCGCTGGGCGGCGCCTTCACCCTGGTGGACCAGGCCGGCCGCACGGTGACGGAACGCGATTATGCCGGGCGCTGGGCGCTGGTCTATTTCGGCTACAGCTTCTGCCCGGATGTCTGCCCGACCGAGCTCGGGACCATGGCGGCGGCGCTGGATGCCATGGGCCCGGCCGGCGAACGGGTGGTGCCGATCTTCATCACCGTGGACCCGGAACGCGACACGCCGGCGCATCTGGCCGACTATGTCAGCCGCTTCCATCCGCGGATGCAGGGCCTGACCGGGTCGCCAGAGCAGGTGGCGGAGGCGGCGCGGCGCTACCGCGTCTATTTCGCCCGGGCGCGCAGCGCGAACAACACCGACTACCTGATGGACCATTCGAGCTTCATCTACCTGGTCGGGCCGGATGCAAGGGTGCGGGCGCTGTTCCGGCCGGAGGCAAAGCCGGAAGACATCGCCGCGGCGGTCACCGCACAGCTTGGTGGGACGAGATCCGGCGGCTGAGACGCGATTTCTCGCCTTCGCGCAACCAATCCGCAATCATTCCCGTTATCGTTTCGGCGGCCACGGCTGGTACGCCGGGGCTTCTATGCCATAGTTGAATGCGCAGGCAGGTATCCTTGGGTCTGGAGACGAGATGATGGTGGACGACGCTTCCGAGTCCGAGGGCACCCGCGAGTCCGGCCGCGGCTCGGCCCCGCGGCACAGCCGTCGCCTGTCCGACAAGATCCTCATCGCGTTCCATCACGCCTGCGACCAGGCGGATTACGAGGTCGCCGAGCAATTGCTGCGCATCCTCGAGATGATGCTGACGCGCCGGCCGGTCTCCCCGGACACCAACCGCCGCCGCAACATGGAAAGCCTGGTCGCGGCGCATGAGCGGCTCTGGTACCTGCGGCACCCGGAATCCAAGGAAAGCTGAGCAGGGTCCCGGTCAGCCCGGCAGGGCGGCGCCATCGCGCAGTACCGCCTCGGCCGCCGGGGTGAAGCCGGCATCGGCATGCAACGTCAGGCCGGGCTCGATCCGCGCCGGCCCCCGCCCCTCCCGCCATGCCTGCAGCAGCGCGCGCTTGGCCGGCAGCCCGGCGCGCGGCCAGAAGGGCACCAGCCGGGCGCCGCCGCAGCCGGCCGCCGCCAGCGCCGCCATGCCGGCTTCCAGCCGCGCCGCCGGCAGGATGAGGGACAGGCTGCCGCGCCGTGCCAGGGGCGCCGCCAGGAAGCGCGCCCAGTCCGCCAGCCGCGCCTCCTCATGCGTCGCGGCGCGGCGCAGGGCCTCCGGCGGGGCGGTGCCGCCGGGCCAGTAGGGCGGGTTGGCGAAGGCGTGGTCGCAGGGCGGCAGCCGGCGGGCCAGGGCCAGGTCGCGCACATCGCCCTCCAGCACCTCCACCCGGCCATCCAGGCCGTTCGCCGCGGCATTGGCGCGCGCCAGCGCCGCCAGCCTGGGGTCGCGCTCCACCGCCAGGATCGCCAGCCCGGGCACCCGCGCGGCGAGGCAGAGGAAACCGGCGCCGCTGCCGCAGCCGGCCTCCAGCACCCGCTGCCCCGGCCGCGCCGGCACGCCGGCGGCCAGCAGCACGGCATCCAGCCCGGCGCGCAGCCCCCGCCGCGGCTGCCGCAGCCGGACGCGGCCGCCCAGCAGGTGGTCCTCGGTCAGGTCGGCTTCCGTCACGCGTGGTCCTCGCCGGCCTCGCGCAGCACGCGGCGGGCCTGGGCCAGGTCCTCCTCCGCCACGGCGATGCGGCGCGGGAAGGCGCCGATGCCGCCCTCCAGCGCGCTGATATGCGCGTCCAGCAGCACGCAGCCGATTCCGGCATCCCGCAGCAGGGCGAGGAGGAAACTGATGCGGACCGGGTCCGTGCTGGAGACGACGACGCGCATCGGGTGCGAAATCCTTGATTTTCCTGCGCTTGCCGCCATGTGGGAGCGTCGTTATGGTGCCGCCCCCTATGCACGGGTCAAGAGACGTGGACGCGGAAGCGGGCGCGATGGCCGAGGCCTCGCCGATCATGGATGCCGCGTCCGGCGGTGAGGATGCGCTGGAGGCGCTGACCGCCCTGGTGCGGGACGACCTGGAGGCCTGCAACCGGCTGATTGTCGCGCGGATGCAGAGCCCGGTCGTGCTCATCCCGCAGCTGGCCGCGCATATCGTCGCGGCCGGCGGCAAGCGGCTGCGGCCGCTGCTGACGCTGGCGGCCGCCCGGCTCTGCGGCTTTCGCGGCGAGAGGCATGTGGCGCTGGCCGCCTGCGTCGAGTTCATCCACACCGCGACGCTGCTGCATGACGACGTGGTGGACGAGAGCGCGCTGCGCCGCGGCCAGGCCAGCGCCAATGCGCTGTTCGGCAACAAGCCCAGCGTCTTGGTCGGCGACTTCCTCTTCGCCCGCGCCTTCGAGCTGATGGTGCAGGACGGGTCGCTGAAGGTGCTGGCCATCCTCTCCGCCGCCTCGGCGACGATCGCCGAGGGCGAGGTGCTGCAGCTGGTCACCCAGAACGACACGACGACGACCGAGGCGCAGTACCTGCAGGTGATCGAGGGCAAGACGGCGGCGCTGTTCGCCGCCGCCACCCGCATCGGCGCCGTGGTGGCGGACCGCCCGCTGGCCGAGGAGGAGGCGCTCGACACCTATGGCCGCGCCCTCGGCACCGCCTTCCAGCTGGTGGACGATGCGCTGGACTATGCGGCGGAGCAGGAGCGGCTGGGCAAGACCGTCGGCGACGACTTCCGCGAAGGCAAGATCACCCTCCCGGTCCTGCTGGCCTTCCAGCGCGGCACCGAGGCGGAGCGCGACTTCTGGCGCCGCACGCTGGAGGACCGCGAGCAGGGCGCCGAGGACCTCGCCGAGGCGCAGCGGCTGATCGCCCGGCATGGCGCGCTGCGCGACACGGTGGAGCGCGCCCGGGTCTATGGCGACCAGGCCCTGGCGGCGCTGGCGCGCTTCCCGGATTGCGCCGAGCGGCGGGCGCTGGCCGGCATCGTGGAATTCTGCATCGCCCGGGCGCGGTAGCGGGCGACGCCCGGGGCTTTAGGCCACGACGCCCGGCGCCACCGGCTCAACCGCGCGGCGGGCCGCCCCTCGGCGCCGGCAGTAGCGCCGCCGCCGCCAGCGCCATCAGCTCCGCCCCCACCCACCATTCCTGCCAGGCGCCGAAGCTCAGCATCGCCGTGACGCTGCCGGCCGCCAGCATGGCGGTCGCCACCGCCGGCCGGGCGGAGCGCGCCGCCGCCCACCCCAGCAGCCAGGCGAGCAACCCGCCCAGCAGCGCCCCCGGCAGCCCAAGCTCCAGCCATAGCTGCAGCGCGCCATTGTGCGGATGCAGCGGCAGCATCTCGGCCGTGGGGATCCAGGCCGCCCGCGCCGGATCCGCGAGGTTGAAGCGGGCCAGCAATTCCGGGCTCGCCCGGTCGCGGTGGCCGGGCACGCTGCGGCTCGCCTCCATCCCCCAGCCGAGCAGCGGCTTCTCCGCGACCCGGCCGATGACGAAGTCCCAGATCATCAGCCGATGCGCGGCCGAGGGCGGGATGCCGTCCGCCGGGACGCCGCGGGCCAGCACCGGGCCGAGCAGCAGCGGCATCAGCAGGATCGCCGCCGCCAGCCCCGCCCCCAGCAGCCGCGGGACCAGCCGCGGCGCCAGCAGCGCGGCGCCGCCCGCCAGGGCACCGGCCAGCACCGCGATCCGCGCGGATTCGCCCGGCAGCGCCAGCAGCACCGCCGCGCCGCCGGCCAGCACC
>NZ_SMOA01000209.1 GCF_004353985.1 Paracraurococcus ruber
GCCAGTTCTCGACCGCCGCCTCGGAGAACCACACGGTCAGGCTGCCCCGAGTGCGCAGGCCCGCGTCGTACTCCGCCCAGTTCGTCACCCGGTGGCGCTGCCGCGGGATGTGGTGCCTACGGTCAGCGTTGGCCTTGAACGGCAAGGTGGGTCCATCCCCGACAGTCGAGGGCTCGCCCTCCTTGCCAGCTTACCCGCCAACTCCAGATCAAGCGATCCATGCAACAACGCCGTGGCTCGGCCGATGGGTGCGGATCGGGCCCAAGACACCCTCGAACGCCTCGATCACCTGCGTCGGGGTGGGCGATTGAGCAACGGCTGGCGCTGTAGCCCCAAGGCTGAACAGGAGGGCCGCGATGGGCGCGGGATGAAGGGATGCTGGCACGGGCTCTTCCTTGACGATTCCCCGCACCGTGATGTGGGCACTGTGGTCGTATCTGCAACGTCTTGCTGGCTGCAAAGGCACGCGGAGCAGGATACTCAAAGGCCGGCCGCGAAACTGGAGCGGCTGCGGGCCGACGGGGTCATCGGCCAAGCGGCTATCGCGCGGGCGCTGACCGAGCGCGGCGTGCCGACGCCGAGGGGATCGGGTGCGTGGACCCACACGACGGTGGCGCGGTTGATGGCGCGGGCGATGAGCTGACCATCGCAGTCGGATCGCCGAGAAAGGTGGCGAGCAAACCTTGTGGGGAAACCGCCTCCTCAGCTGGGAGCAAGCAGCCGGAGGCCGAGAGCCGTCATCACGACGCCGAAGGCCGCGTCGAGGCCACGGCGCACACGCCGGAAGGCGCGCGCTACGGCTTGGGCCGAGAGCATCCAGGCAAGCGCACCGTGCCAGAGGAATGATAGGGCTACCGCGCTCATGACGGCCGCGGCAGCAGTGGTGCCGCCGGCCGCGCCAAGGAAGAGCCCGGACAGCGACACCCAGAACACGCCAGCCTTCGGATTGAGGAGCATGAGGCCGAAGCCGCGCCAAAAGCCGGTGCCGCCAGTGGCCTCCGGCATAGGTCCGACCGGCGCCAGGGCATCAGTGCGGCGGAGCGCGGCCCAGAGCGAGGACAAGCCGAGGAACAGTAGGAAGGCGCCGCCGCCGATCCGGAGGGCTTCTGAGAGCAAGGGGTGCTGCGCGGCGAGCGCCGAAACACCGAGGACCGCGCCGATGGCCCACACCGCCTCGCCTCCTGCAAGCCCGAAGGCCGTACCGAGCGCCCGGCGGCGCCCCTCACGCAGCGCTGTCCCAGCGATGACGGCAAAGTTCGGCCCCGGGCTGACGAGGGCGAGAAGGAAGGCCGCCCAGAAAGCGGCGAGGAGCGCGAGATCGAGCATGGTGGCCAGGATACCGCAGTGCTCTTGCGGGTGTCATTGCTTTGATGACCGGGGTGGGCGGTGCGCCATTCAGGCGGCGATCGCGCGGGCGCTGACCGAGCGTGGGGTGCCGACGCCGCGGGGCGGTGCGGCATGGACCCACACGACGGTGGCGCGGGTGCTGGAGAGGGCAGCACCCTGCGAGCATTAGTTGTACTGCCGAGAAGGGTGGAATGCAGACTCAGGGGAGCTTTGCAGGCCCTAGCCCTCCGTCTCGAGCGCTCCGCACGGGCTGGTTCCGGAAACTGCGGCGTTTCTGCCGAGGGCGGTCGTCGTCAGTGCACCCGAATCGCCGTCGCGGGGGACTGGCCGGAATGCCGTTCGGCCACAGTGCGGCCGAGCGGCGCGCGGACACGACATGCAAGGCCCTCGGGGCGCCATTCCAGCGCGATGTGCCCGCCGAGCTGGTGCAGCGTTGCCTCCAGCACGCGCGATCCGAAGCCCCGCCGGCGCGGCGGGCCCGGCACGGGAGGGCCGCCCGTCTCGACCCATTCCAACAACAGCGACCCTTCCGCCGGGTCCGGCATCCATGCAACAGATACAAGGCCGCCCGGCGCCGACAGAGCGCCGTACTTGGTCGCATTGGTAGCGAGCTCGTGCAGCACCATCGCCAGTGGCTGCGCGGCCTCTGCGGCGATCAGCAGGGGCGGCCCCTCGATTTGAGCTCGGGTCAGCGCGACGTCGTCCCCCGCGCCGACAAAGCCCGCAAGCTCACGCTCGATGAGAGTGCTCAGGGGCGCGCCGCCCCAATGGCGCTCCGCCAGCAGCGTTTGCGCGCGCGCCAGAGCGCTGATCCGGCCCTCCACCGCCTGCGCGAAGGCGGCAGCATCGTCTTTTGGCGTCAGCCGGATCGCCGCCTGCACCACCGCCAGCGCGTTCTTGGCGCGGTGGTCCACCTCGCGCGCCAGCAGAGCCTGGCGTTCCTCTGCCCAGCGGCGCGCGGTGATGTCCTGGACCGCGGCCACCGTCCGCGCTGGCCGCCCGGGCGCGCACGGCAGCAGCGCCACGGAAACGATCACCCAGCGCACGCCGCCGTCCTTGCGCAGGTAGCGTTTTTCTACTTCGTATGGCAGCCTCTCGGCCATCGCCTCGCGGAACCCCGTCTCGTTGGCGGAGCGATCCTCGGGGTGCGTGACGTCGAGGAAAGTCATGCCCGCGAGCAGCTCCTCCTCATCGTAGCCCAGGATTTCGCAGAAGCAACGGTTGACCCTGACGAAGCGCAGTGTCGTTGGGTCAACCTGAGCCTTGCCGACCACCGAGTTCTCGAAGGTGGCACGGAACTCGGCTTCGCTCGCGGCGAGCGCAGCCTCCGCGGCCTTGGCTTCGGTGAAGTCAATGTTGACGCCGACGAGTCGCCTACGACGCGCCGACCACCGTCCCCGCGCCCGAACCCAGCGCTCCTCGCCCGTGTCGGCGCGGAGGATGCGGAACTCGTCCTCGTAGGCGGTGCCCGACGCCACCGCATCGCGCACCGTCGCCGCAACGCGCGCGCGGTCCGCGGGGTGGATAAGGGCAAGCCAGACGTCCCGGCTGAGGCCGTGCGGCGCCGCCTCGGCCGGTAGGCCGTAGAGGTGGGCCTGCGGCACGCTCACGACGGCCTCGCCGGTGCGGGGGTCCAGTTCCCAGGTGCCGATGCGCCCCGCCTCCTGCGCCAGCAGCAGGCGCTCTTCACCAGCGGCCAGCGACGCGGCGACCTCGTCGAGCTCCCGGATCGCCGTCGGGCCGAGCGCAGGCGCGGCGCCCACCTCCGCTGCGGCGCGGGCGAGCATCCGAATCGGGCGCGCAAGGCGTCGCCCGTAGAGCAGCGCCGCGGCGACCGACGCCGCGACCGCCAGCAGCCCGACTGCGCCGAAGGAGAGCACCGACCGCCGGAGCGGCGCGTCGAGGACCGCCTCCGGCACGCCGATGGCGACGCGCCACCCCCAGGCCGGTAGGCGAACGTAGGCACCCGAGACCGGGACGCCGGCAATATTCACGCCGCGGACGATGCCCTCGTTCGCTGTGGCCTGCTGGCGCAGCGCCGCGTTGGCCAGGCTGCCCACGAACCGCTCGTGGTCGGGCGAGCGCGCGACGATCCGGTCCTGGCGGTCCAGGATCGACACCGCCCAGCCCGGCGGTAGCCGATGGCCGTCAAGCATCGTGGCCAGGTGCCGCGCCCTGAGCGCGACGTTGAGCGCGAACGTAACCCCGGCCCTGTCGCTCAGGACGACCGGTGCGTCGAGTAGGACATAAGGCTGGGGGTCGCTGGTGCCGACGTAGACGTCGGAGATGCAGGTCGACACGGTCCGGAACACGCACTCGTCTGCCGCGAGTACCTCCGGGGCCGTGGTGACCGGGAGGGGTGTCCCGAACGGGATCAGGGTGTTGACCAGCTGCTGCCCCGACCGGTCCCGCAGGACAATCGCGCCGCGGGTCGGCGCGACACGAACTGCCTGCCCGTGGAAACGGCTTAGGTCACCGTCCTGCAGCGCCGGCGAGGTAGCGAGCGCATCAAGGATCCCGCCCAAGCCGGCGAGCTCCCGGTCAAGCTGGAGGGCTATGTTTCGTGCCACGAGGAGCGCCTGCTGCTGGCTCTCCCGGCGCGCTTGCTCGACTGAGGTCCATGCGATGTAACCAAGCAGGCACCACAGGGGCAAGACGATCAGGAGCGCAAAGGCGGCTAGGTGGGCCCAAATGGGCGGTGGAGCCCGGCACAGCGCGTGACCCGATGAGGGAAGGGCAGGCTCCAAGCTTAAGCTTTCCGTCCCCGAGTGTCGTTTTGGCGACATATTCGCAACATTGCCGTCTTGGTCGAGCAGGAATGAAGCGTAGTCGCGTTCTGTTGATCGAACTCAGGTGTAGGCTGCAGAGAGGGGTGTGCGACGCGGAGCGAAGGCGGAAGCCGGCCCGCGCGACCGGGTGCCGGTGTTGCAGCGACGCTAATCCATCTTGCGAAGCCACTGTGGCCGTCCTTGAAGACGCGCGCCGCAGATACGGAGGCAGAGGCCCGTTCCGCCTCGAACAACGCGGCAGCCATCTCGCTGCCCGAGCAATAGCGCGGGATTGAGTCGAACTCGCCGCTTTCGGGGCCGGTGCCGAGGGTCCTGCTCGTGCCGCTAGTGGCTCACGCCAGACCTTTGATATCTATCGCAAGGTCCAGGAAGGGGGCGGGGAGCGGACATCCGCCCAGCGCGCCGCAGCGCATGCCGAACCGCGGGACAACTAGCGGCGGCGCGCACGGCAGATCGGCCCGCGCCAAGCCATGATGCTGACGACCGCCCAGCCCGCAGCAATCTCGAGCGCCTTGGGGCGGGGAGCCGGAGCAGACGCGGTCGGTCACCGCCCTGCGTGTTTGCGGCGACGCGAGTTTCGCTGTGCCGCCGCGAGGCCGAGCAATCCGGCTCCGAGCACCGCCAGGGATGCGGGCGCGGGCACTTCCACCCTTTGCGGCGTGTAGTCGTAGGTCACGGTCGCCTGGAAGCCGGTGACGCTGAGGGCACGCGTGCTGAAGGTCTGCAGGACCAGCGTCGTCATGCCGGTTCCAAGGAACAGGGGCGCTTGCGGTCCAAAGGGCGCCGGAAAGGTGTTGCCGCCCAGGTAGACGATCGGCGCGTCTCCGAGCGCGTCCCCCTGCAGGCCATCCACCGTCACGTTGCTTGCCGGCTCCTTGACCGAGAGCGAGAAGAAATCCCCGGGCATCGCGGGGCTGCTGAAGGCGAACGTGATCGTGGTGGCGAGGGTCACGGCATTGAGCGTGCCGGCCGCTGGATCGAAACGGGCGAACGGATCGAGGGCAACACTGACGCTCTGCCCGGCTCCAACGACGATCGGCAGGCTGCCGATGCTGACGGTCTGCAAAGAGGTCGCAGCCTGCGAGGCACCGACGCTGCCAAGGACCACAAGCGCCGCCACAGCTGCGGGGAGGATGCATTTCATAACCTGCTCCCAGACGTGTTGGACAGCACTTGGCAATTTCGGTGCCAGCATCCAGCCCGTTTACATTTCAATGTGTTCGAGCTTTCCGGCGCGGGCCGTCTTTGGATTTGTAAACTCTTCCGACATTGCGCGTAGCCGGCACGAGGCGCCACCCGTCATGGCTCGCCGGCCGCTTCGGAGGTGGGCAGACGAAAGCCTGTGGCACCTCGCTGGAGGCTGTAGGCGCGGCGACATCACTGGCCTGAGTTCTGGTCGTGCCCTGCGATTCGGCGCTGCGACCCAAGCACTGCACGGTAGCCGCCTGCCATCCGAGCGACCGCCGGATTAGGTCGAACTCAGACCCTGCAGCCCTCGTCCTGCATCACCCACCCGACGAAGAGCGGCTCGCCGCAGCCCACGAGGAGCAGCCGAGCATGCGGCTCAGCGGTTGGCGCTGGCAGTGACGCGGGAGGGGGCGCGGGCGGCAGCACGAAGCCTTGGATCCGCCCGCCGCAAATGGCGAAGGGCGGGCGCTCGAATGCTTCACCAAACAAGGGCGGCGATACTCCGGTAGGCACCGGACAGCCGGAAGGGTCGAGCGAGCGCTCCGCGACCCGCACCGGATGGCACTGCGGATCAAACCTTTGTTCACACGAATGAGAATGCTTTCGAACAACCTGCGGATGTGGCCCAATGCGAAAGGGACCGTGAAGAATGGTTCGACGCTTTGACCCTCTCCGACAGAAAGGCCTCGGGCCACCACTTATCCCTGACGAGGAGGACCGGATTGCGGCACTTCACCGCTACCGAATCCTCGATACGCCGGAGGAGGAGGCTTTCGACAAGCTGGCCATGCTCGCCCGCGACCTGCTCCGCACCCCAGTCGCGCTTGTTTCCTTCATCGACGAGACCCGGCAGTGGTTCAAGGCTCGCGTCGGCCTCCAAGTCCAACAGACGCCGCGTGATTGGGCGTTCTGCGCGCACACGATCGCGGCGAACCCACAGCAAGTTTTCGTGGTCCCGGACGCGCGCACCGACCCTCGCTTCGCCGCCAACCCCTTGGTCACCGGCGGGCCGCAGATTCGCTTCTATGCCGCAGCGCCCATGCGAACGCCTGACGGCTTCGCGCTTGGTACCGTCTGCGCCATTTCCAACGAGCCTCGGCCCAACGGCGTCACTGAGGACGAGGCCCGCTGGCTTTCGACCCTTGCGGACCTGGCCCGGGATGAGCTGGAGCTGCGCCTACAGGCGCAGCGCGCCCGCGCCGCAGCAGAGGCTGAGGCCCGGCTACGCCGTGCGCAAGAGGCGGCGGGAGTAGTCGCTTTCGAGCTCAGCGCCCCATGGTCCGATCGGCAGGAATCTCTCCACCAAGCGCTCCGGCGGCTGATCGGTCTCAGCGAGACGGTCCCCCTCGCACTGCGCGGGGTAGCGGCGACTGCGCACCCGGAGGAGCGGACCCGCCTAGAGGCCACGGCGCAACGGTTAGCAGATGAGGGCGGCGCGCTCGCCGAGGAGTTTCGGGTCACGCTGCGCGAAGAAGGCTCGGTCCTCTGGGTTCAGGTCCAAGGTCAGGTGCTGTTAGGCTCACCGGAGGACCCGACGGGCTGGCGCGTCTCGGGGCTGCTGCAGGACGTCACAGAGCGGCACCGGGCCGAGGAGCGACAGGTGCTGCTGGTGCGCGAGGTAAACCATCGTGCAAAGAACGCTTTGGCAGTGGTGCTCGCCGCCCTTCGCCTAACGCCAGCCGAGGACCCACGGACTTACGCGGCAGCTGTCGAGGGAAGAGTGGCTGCGTTGGCGCGGGCCCACACGCTACTCGCGCAGCGCCACTGGATCGGCGCCGACCTCGCAGACCTGGTTCGCGGCGAGCTGCGGCCTTTCCTGGCGCCTGCCAAAGTGTCAGCCGGGCCGCGGGCCCGGATCGAGGGGGCGAAAGTGATCCTCGCGGCCCGGGCGACCCAGCCGCTCTCCATGGTGCTGCACGAGCTTGCCACCAATGCTACCAAACATGGCGCTCTGTCTCGGCCTACCGGCCGAGTTGCGATTACGTGGGACATCAGCTCGGAAGCAGGTTTATTGCGCATTCGATGGACCGAGACTGGCGGGTCTGCGGTTGCAGGTCCGCCGCAGCACGCAGGCTTCGGCACTCGCGTGCTGCGGGGGACCATCATTGACCAACTGGGGGGACAATATGATCCTCGATGGCCAGCGTCTGGGTTTACATGCGATCTCGTCTTGCCCGCGATGCGCGTGCTTGCTGAAGACGCGCAATAAGCGGGTCAGGCAAAACATGGATCCAGGATGAGAGATCGGTACACCCGTGCACAAGACGAGCCGACGTAGAGCACCAGTCTGGTGTGCACCTGAGTATTGCCAGCCATGGATGCCACTGAATTAACATTTGGCCTTGGCGCGCGTACAATAGATATTCTGGTCAGAGCCTGTTTGAGCTGGGTCATGCTGGATTGATCAAGGCTTCGGTGGCGGCGAGGACGACCGCGCACTCGATCCTGGCGGCGGCCACGTCGAGGCGGCCGGCGCGGTCGCGCAGCAGGCCACCCCAGTGGGTAAGCCAGCCGAAGCTACGCTCTACTACCCAGCGCCGCGGCAGCACCGCGAAGCCCTTCTGTCCGGGCGTTCGGGTGACGACCTCGTGCCGCATGCCATGCAGGCTGGACCACGTCTGGCAGCGCTCCGCGGTGAAGGCGCCATCGAGGATTGCCACGCGCAAGCTGGGCCAAGCCGTAAGCGTAAGCCAGTCCTTCCGATTACCCACATTTCTGCTGCATGGCGTCTGCTCCGAGCATCATGTCTGCCAGGCGGGACCAGCCGCGCCACATGACGATGATGCCCGGCGGCGGATCACGGGCGCGAGCGAGATAGCCACCGAGACAGGCGATCTTCATGAGATAGCGCGACAGCGTGGCTGCAGCAGGTGTCGATGGCTGGTCCCTGACAGTGCGATCGAGGAGGACGGCTTCGCTCTCGGTCAACACAGCCCTGGCCGGGGCAAACGGCGTAGTGCGGGCAACCATGGTGGTCCAGAAGACGCGCCAGGCCAGGATGCAGAACATGGCAATCAGCTTGGTCAGGCGCTCTGCGGTTCGCAGCCGTGCCGCCTCGATGCGGCAGCCTGACTTCAGGACCTTGTGGAACAACTCGATCTTCCAGCGCTGGGCATACCAGAGGAGCTTCTCGATGGCGCTCCGCATCGAGTTGACGGGCAGGTCGGTGACGAGCTTCCATTCGATGCGGGCTCGCCCACGAGGCTTTCGAGCTTCGGACGCGTGGATCACGGTCAGGTCGAGCGCCGGATAGCGCTTCTGCTTGCCGATCGGCGGCAGGATATGGATCCTGCGAAAGCGCAACTGGAGGGTTGCCGTGGTGGGACGCCCCTTTGCATCCGGCACCTCGATTTTGTGCTGCCCCGAAGCCGGAACGCGGGCCATCATCCGCGCGACCGTACGGTGCCCATCGCCGGCGAGGCGGTCGACGCAGGTGCGGACCAGGAAATGCGTGCCGGCCTCCTTGGCCGCGCAGAGGAACTCATAGATGTCGTTTTCCCGATCACCAACGAAGACGCAGCGTCCGGGATCACCGAGCAGCCTCGTCGAATGCCCCAGGCTCGACAGCCAGCGGGCGCTTTCCTTGTCCTCGATCGGTACCCGTGTGGGATTGACGTGCCGCTTCAGTTCGGTGGTTCCCTTGAAGCTCTTGCGGCTCCAGAACTGGGCGGCGGAGAGTCCGAGCGGCAGTCCCTCGCGCGTCACCACCAGGCTGCCATGCATCAGCAGGCCACATTGCGTCAGGATGCGCGGCTTGCCGTTGCGGTCCAGCCCGATCGGCACTTGGCCAATGGCACCAATCGTCTCGCGCTTCGCCCAGCGGAAGCTGAACTCCGTCGTGTCCTGGACGACCAGGACCATCCCGGGCGTATTGGCGAAACGGTCGGCGGTCGCCTGGAAATGCCCGGCCAGCAGTGCATCCTCACTGAACCGCTCGTTCGACAGGAAGCGGTAGGCTGCCTTCGTGTTCGCCCAGTCCTGACAGGCCAGCGGCAGCGGAGAGCCCGCTGCCTGCTCAAGCTGTCCCAGCAACAACCGCAGGCGCTTGCCCAGGCGCTGATCGCCGAGCTGACATCCCGCCACCTCGGTGTCGATCCAGCTTCGCTCCGCGTCACCGCTCCCGACCGGGACGCTACCGTCCGTCGGCATTGCCAAGTTGTTCAGGGATAGGTCGCGTTGGAGCGGCGACAGGGCGGCCCTGGCATTCACGCCGGTAGCTGGACGCGGGTCTCCTGCCGCCAAGTCCGAAACGCGTTAACGCGGCC
>NZ_SMOA01000020.1 GCF_004353985.1 Paracraurococcus ruber
GCAGGACAGCATCCGGGCGGCCGGGGCGCCCGGCCCGGCCAGCGCCAGCGTCCCGCGTGCCCCCGTGCCCGCGCCGGCGCGGAGGCGGCGGTCAGCCATCGGCCCGCCAGCGCCGCTCCGCCGCGTCCCAGGCCGCCAGGGGCTGCAGGTCCGGCACCCAGGCGAGACCCGTCTTCGCGTCGGAGGACACCGCCTCCGGCGTGACGACGGCGTCGATCAGCGCGGGCCGGTTCGCCATCGCGCGGGCGATGGCGGGGCCCAGCTGCTCCGCCGTTTCCACCCGCTCGGCATGCATGCCGAAGGCGCGGGCCATGGCCGCATGGTCGGCGAATTGCAGCCGGGTGCCGACCACCTTGCCATGCGTCACCTGCTGGTCATGCACCTCGATCTGCCAGGCGCCATTGTTGGCGACGATGATCAGCGGCCGGGCGCCATGCCGTACGGCGATGTCGAGCTCGATGGCGTTGAAGCCGAAGGCGCCGTCGCCGGTCGCCACGACCACGGGCCGGTCGGGAAAGGCCAGGCTGGCGGCGATGCCATAGGGCACGCCGATGCCGATGCAGCCGAAGGGACCGGGGTCCAGCATCGACGGCGCCGACAGCCCGACCCGCGCGAAGCTGAGGAAATCGCCGCCATCGGTGATGACGATCGCATCCTCCCCCAGGGCGTCCTGCAGCGCGGCCAGCACGCGGTTCGGATGCAGGCGGCCGTCGCCGCCATTCGGCGCCGCGGCCATGGCATGCCGCAATTTCGCCGCGCGCTCCGCATGGCCGGCGCGCAGCCGCGCCGCCCAGTCGAGGTCCAGCGCCGGGGACCGGTTGCCGGCCGCGTCGAGCAGGGCGCGAAGCGCCGGCGCGGCGGAAGCCAGGATTTCCGGCGTGCCGCGGCGGTTGTCGCGCAACTCCCCCGGCACGTCGCTGATGCGGATGAAGCGGGCATCGCCGAACACCGCCGGCGAGCCATAGGCCAGCTGGAAATCCAGCCGCCGGCCCACCGTCAGCACCACATCGGCATCGCCCATGACGGCGCCGCGCATGGCGGCGACCACCGAGGGGTGCGAGTCCGGCACCAGGCCGCGGCTCTCGCCGGTGTCGAGATAGGCGGCGCCAAGCCGATCGAGCAGCGCGGTCAGCTCCGCCCCTGCCCCGCGCGCCCCGCGGCCGGAGACGACCAGG
Organism: Paracraurococcus ruber; assembly: GCF_004353985.1. Classification (GTDB taxonomy): domain Bacteria; phylum Pseudomonadota; class Alphaproteobacteria; order Acetobacterales; family Acetobacteraceae; genus Paracraurococcus; species Paracraurococcus ruber. Next base: position 1,176 of record NZ_SMOA01000020.1, read on the forward strand.
ACGCGCCGCGCGGACCACAGCGCCTCCACCGCCTCCTCGATCCGCGCCGGGTCGGGCAGCATGACCGGGCGCGGCTTGGGGCGCAGGTGCTCCTCCAGCTGCAGGGCGGCCGGCACGGGCGCCCGCAGCGTGTCGACCGGGAAGTCCAGATAGGCCGGGCCCGGCTCGCCGGCCTCGCCGAAGGCGCGGGCGATCGCCTCGTCCAGCTCCGCCAGCACCAGCGCGGCTTCCCGCACCGTGCGGGCATAGCGGGTGATGGGCCGCAGGAGCTGCGTGTGGTCCAGGTCCTGCAGCCCGCCGCGATTCTCCTGCGCGCGCGGCGCCGTGCCGGACAGCACCAGCACCGGCGCGCGGGAGACATGGGCATTGGCGATGCCGGTCATCGCATTCGTCACGCCCGGCCCGGCGGTGACCAGCGCGACGCCGAGCGTCCCGGTCAGCTCAGCATGCGCCTGCGCCATGTGCACCGCGGCGCGCTCGTCGCGGACATCGACGATGCGGATGCCCTCGGCATCCAGGCGCATCCAGATCGGCATGATATGGCCGCCGCAGAGCGCGAAGACGCGGTCGACGCCGCGGCGCCTGAGAAGGCGCGCGACCAGGGCGGCGCTGCTGTCGGACGTGACCTGCATCGGGTTTCCTCCTGCGAAGGGGGGCGCGATCCCTCCCACCGCCCCTCAGCCCTGCTGCACCAGCCGCTCCCGCAACACGCGGTGCAGCACCTTCCCGGTGGCGTTGCGCGGGATGTCGTCCGGCGCCACCAGCGACATGCCGCGGGGACGCTTGTGCCCGGCCATGCGCCCGCGGCACCAGTCGAGCAGCGCATCCTCCGTCAGCCCGGCGCCGTCCCGCGGGACCACGACGGCATGCACCCGCTCGCCCCAGCGGGCATCCGGCAGGCCGATCACCGCGACATCCCGCACCCCTGGATGCGTGGCCAGCACCGTCTCGACCTCGGTCGGGTAGACATTCTCGCCGCCGGTGATGATCATGTTCTTCTTGCGGTCGAGCAGCCGGATGTAGCCCCCCGCCTCGCGCACCGCGACATCGCCCACCGTCAGGTAGTCGCTGCGGAAGGCCTCCGCGGTCTTCCCCGGCAGGTTCCAGTAGCCGTCGAAGGCATAGGGCCCGCAGGAATACAGCTCCCCCGGCATGCCGTCCGGCACCTCCTCGCCCGCCTCGTCCAGCAGGCGGACGGGCGCGGAGCCCACCACCTCCCGCCCCACGCTGCCGGCATGGTCGAACTGCTCCTCCGGATGCAGCATCGTCACCCAGCCGGCCTCGGTCGAGCCATAGAGCTCGAACAGGCCGGACCGGGGGAACATCGCCATCACCGCGCGCTTGGTCTCGATGCGCGCGGGGGCGGAGGAGATCAGCAGCTTCTCCACCCGGTCCAGCGCGCCGGCCCGCGCGCGGGCCGCGGTGCTGTCCAGCATCATCTGGTAGTGCGTCGGCACCAGGGAGGTGAAGCTGGCGCCCGTCTCCGCCAGCGTCCGCAGGCAGAGTTCCGGGTCGAAGCTGGCGCGCGAGAGGATGTTCACCGGCGCACCGGCATAGAGGAAGGCCGAGAAGAAATTCAGCGAATTGGCATGGCACATCGGCATGACCAGCAGCGCGCCATCCCGCCGGCGCAGGCCGAATTCCACTTCCGTCATCAGCGCCAGCATCGCCATGCCGCGATGCCCGCGGATCGCGCCCTTCGGGTTGCCGGTGGTGCCGGAGGTGTACATCAGGCACCAGGGATCGCCGGGCGCGACCGGCACGGCCGGCTCGGTCTCCGCCGCGGCGGCGAGCAGATCCTCGTAGCCGCGCCAGCCCGCCGGCACGCGCGCGCCGCCCAGCAGCACCAGCCGGTCGCGCGGCACCGGCAGGTCGGCGCCGATCGCCTCCACCGCGCCCAGCAGCACGTCCTCCGCGATCAGCGCCGCCGCGCCGCTGTCCTCCAGGATGTAGCGGATCTCCGGCCCCACCAGGCGGAAATTCACCGGCACCGCGACCAGCCCGGCCTTGGCGGCGGCGGCATAGATCTCCACCCATTCGATCCGGTTGTGGGCGAGCACCGCCACGCGGTCGCCGCGCGCCAGGCCCAGCCCCGTCAGCGCATTCGCCAGCCGGCAGGCGCGCGCATTCCACAGCGCGAAGCTCATCGCGCGGTCGAGGTCGCGGGCGCCGATGCGCTCCGGCTGCAGGCGGGCCTGGGCGCGCAGCGCCTCGCCCAGCGTGAGGATCGGAGACATGCGGCAGCGGTCAGATGGCGGTGACGCCAAGCTGCTTCAGCATGCCGAGATTGTCGAGCAGCGCCCAATGCTCGGCCAGCCTGCCGTCGCGGATATGGAACAGGTCGAGCACCGCCACCTTCACGGTCCGGCCGGTGGCCGGGATGCCCAGCAGGTCGCCGCCATGGGTGCCGTGGATGGTCAGGCGGACCAGCACCTTCTCGCCCTCCGTGATCACGTCCTCGATGTCGAGGCGCATGTCGGGTATCGCCGGCAGCAGCGCATCGGCCAGCTGTTCCACCCCGGCCGGCCCCACCACCTCGAAGGGCAGGCCGGGATCATGCCGCCGGAAGCCCGGCTCGATATGGTCCCTGAACCAGGCGGTGTCCTTCGCCAGGAAGGCCTTGAAGTAGTCCCGCGCCAGCTGCTTGTTCCGTTCCAGCGACATTCCTGCGTCCTCCCTTGCCCTCACGCCGCCTGCACCGCGAAGCCGGCGCGCGGGACATGGATGTGCACCGCGCCGACACGCGCGTTCTCGTGCCGGATCACCGCCTCCTCCGCATCGGCGCCGACCAGGGTGCCATGGATCGGGTCGCGCCCACGCTCCTCGGCCCGCACCACCACCGCCTGGCCGGCACGCAACCCGCTGGGGTCGCCGTCGGGCGATGCCGGCGGCTCGGGCTCGGCGGCCCGGGCGATGTCCAGCGCCTCGGCGGCCGGCATGTCCCGGCGCCTGCCATGGCCGAGCGCGGCGACGCGCGCCATCCAGCCATCGAGCGGCGCCAGCGGCAGCGCGGCCTCCACCTCCGCCCCGCCATGCTGCCGGGCGAACCACAGCGTATGATAGGCCGCGAGATCGGCGGCGGAGGGCGCATCGCCCAGCAGGAAGGCACGCCCATCGCCGAGCATGCCGGCCAGCCACGCCAGATGCGCATGCATGCGCTGCAGGTTCAGGGCGCGGTCCTGCAGCGAGGCTTCCCTGCTGAAGTCATGCGCCATGAAGGTTTTGCGTTCCTCGATGAAGGCCGGCGGCAACTGGTCGCCGATGACGCAGGTGGCGAGCGAGGCGGCGGGGACGAAGCTCGCCCGCTCCCACCACCAGCCCAGGACCTCCGCGAGGGCGCGCTGGCCACCGGGATAGAGGCTGGGCAGGGGCGCCCGCCGTTCGATGGCGCGCAGGATCAGCATGGTGTCGCAGTAGATGTCGGCCCCGATCTGCAGCACCGGCGCCATGCGGTAGCCGTTGGTCAGCGGCATCAGGTCCGGCTTCGGCGGCCAGACCGGCACCTCCACCGCGTGCCAGTCCAGGCCCTTGAGGCCGAAGGCCAGCCGGACCTTTTCGCAGAAGGGCGAGAGGTCGTACTGGTGCAGGATGAATTGCGTCATGGCGGCGCCTCCCTACAGATAGGGTCGGGTTGCGGCATAGGCCGGCCGGTCGCCGACCTTCGCCCGCAGCGCGTCGAGCGCCGGCAGGGGCTCCACCCAGTGCGCATCGGGGAAGCGCAGCCGCAGGTAGTCCAGCGCCACGACGGTCGTCAGCACCGCGATGTCCGGCACGCCGCCCGCATGGCCGGGCGGGTCGGCGTCCAACGCCCGAAGCCCGGTGACGATGGACCGGCGGCGGCGCAGGCCGACACGGGTCTCGCCCCAATGCGGATCCATCTGGAGCACGCCGATCATGATGGCGACCATCGCATCGATCACGCCCATGGCGCGACCGGCCTGCGAGACGATGCGGTCGAGCGGGCCGTCGAGCAGCGAGGGCTCCGGCACCTTGCGCTCCAGCCACAGCAGGATCAGCAGGCTTTCGGTGATCGGCAACCCCGCATCCGTGATGATGGTCGGCACGCGCGATGCCGGGTTGAGCCCCAGCATCTCGGCGTCATCTGCCCAGGGGTTCAGCATGCGCGTGCCGGACAGGTCGAACCCCTTCTCCGCCAGCGCGATCCGCGCGATGCGGGCATAGGGCGAGGTGGTGTTCGAGAGGATGCGCATCAGAGGCAGGCCTCGAACATCCGCTCCGCCTGCCGCACCGTCATCTTCCGGGCCGAGGGGCAGGCGATGACGGTGTCGTCGCGGACCGAGGCGATGTCGAAGCCCTCCGCCTCGATCCCGGCATAGAGGCCGGGGACGGCGCGTTCCGCCATCTCCCGCACCCGCTGGCGTGGCAGTTGTTCGGGCGTGAAGCGATCGGGGAAGCCGATATCGGCATAGAGCCCGCGGATGCTGTCGGCACAGGCGGCGATGGTCTCGGCGCGGGTCAGGCCGGCGGTCTCCACCTCCAGCGCCTCGGCCAATGGCTTCGCCTTGCCTGGCAGGACCGCCAGGTTGAAGGCCGTGACCTGCGGAAGCAGCACGCCGACGCCATAGGGATGCGGCAGGTCGAGATGCCCTTCCATCGGCAGCGACAGGGCATGCCCATGCCCCAGTCGCGCATTGCCGCAGGCGATGTTCGCCATGCAGGAGGCGACGAGGTTGTCCGCCCGCGCCGCGACGTCATCCGAGTTGATGGAGGCGCGCAGCGAGCCGAATTGCAGCCGTACCGCCGCCAGCGCGATGGCATCCGTGAGGGGGGAGGCGATGCCGCTGAGATAGGCCTCCACCCCATGCGTCAGCGCATCCACCGCCGGCAGCGCCGCGACGCGCATCGGCAGCGAGGCCAGGGTGACGGGGTCGAGGATGGCGGCGTCCGGAAAGCTCAGCGGTCCGCCGCCGAGCAGCTTCAGGTGCCGCTCCTCGTCCTTCACGATGGTCCACTGCGAGACCTCGGAGCCCGACCCGGCGGTGGTCGGCACCATGATCATCGGCAGCGCCTTGCGGTCGAAGCGGCCGACCCCCGTGCAGTCGCGCATCGGCTTCTGGTTGGTTGCGACGATGGCGATGCCCTTGCCGGTGCACATGACCGACCCGCCGCCGATGCAGACCACGCCGTCGATCCCGTCCCGCCGCACGCGCGCGCCCTGGTCGTCGATATGCGAGCAGCGGGCGTCGATGCCGCATTCGTCGAAGCGCGCCACCCCGATCCCGGCCTCCCGAAGCCCCGCCAGCGCGTCGGCGTGGAAGCCCTGGCGGGAGATGACCGGGTCGGACACGACCAGCACGCGGGTCATCTTGAGGTCGCGGGCCAGGGCGCCGATGCGCGCCAGCGATCCCTGGCCCGCCACGATGCGGGTCGGCATGTAGAAATTGGTGATCATGGGACGCTCCCTCCGCCCGACTGCGCGGCGTTGCCGCAGCAGTAGCCGATGCGGCGGGGCGCGGGCCAAGACCGATTTGCGCTGGCCCGCATAAGCCGGCGCTATGGCGGATCCAGCAGCCTTGCGGAGGTCCAGGCGCCCGAGGCGACCAGGCCGCGCATCACCGAAACGCAGAGCCGTTCCACCGCCTGCGCCGCGCGCGACAGCGGCCGGTCCGTCGGCCGCGCCAAGTGGACGGTGCTGAGCAGCGGCGGGTCCAGCCGCCAGGCCCGCAGCCGGCCTTCCGCCACCTCCGCCTGACCCGCATGCGCCGGCAGCAGGGAGAAGCCGAGCCCGCGCTCGACCAGCAGCTTCAGGCCAGGATAGGCATCCAGCTCGAAGCCCGGCACCAGGGCGACGCCCTGCTCCGCCGCGGTCTGGTCGATCAGCAGCCGCAGGCCCTGGCCGCCGCTGGGCAGCACCATGGGCAGCCCGGCGCAGCTCGAGAAGGGCAAGGGGCCAGCCGGCAGCGCGGCATCGGGATGACCGAAGAGCAGCAGTTCCTCGGTCAGCAGCGGCAGGCTGGACAGGCCCCGGTCCTCCACCGGGCGGAAGGTCATCGCCAGGTCCATGCGCCCCTGGCGCAGCCAGTCCAGCACATAGCCGCTCATCGCCTCCGCCACGCAGAGCGTGACCTTCGGCGCCTGGTCTCGCACCGCGAGGATGAGCGGCACGGCGAGGATCTGCCCGACGCTGCTGGGCAGCCCCAGCCGCACCTCGCCCGCCGGTTCCGCCGCATTGCCGCGCACCTCCTGCTGCGCCGCCTCGACCTGGTCGAGGATGGCGCGGGCGTTGCGGAAGAGGATCAGCCCCGCCTCGGTGGGCTGCACGCCGGTGGGGGTGCGGAACAGCAGCGGGGTGCCAAGATCCGCTTCCATGTTCCGGACATGCATGGACAGCGCCGGCTGCGCCACGTTCAGCTGCATGGCGGCGCGGGAGATCGAGCCGCTCTGCACGATGGACACGAAATACCGCAGCTGCCTGAGGTCCAAGGCCGCCCTCCCCGAGACGGTTCGCCCGGGGGCCGCTGCCGGCGGCGCCCCCTGGCTCATAGTGGCCGGATATGGGACCGCCAGCAAAAATGTATTGGCCGCGCAAGCGCCGGCCGCGCGAAGGATCCGGCCGGCACCGGGCCCGCTTCCCGGAACCACCAAGGCGTCCGGCACGGACCGGGGGCCGCAAGAGGGAACGGAGACCCACCATGACGCTCACCCGCTCGGACTTCCTCAAGGCCATGGCCGGGCTCCCGGTCCTCGGGAGCCTGCCGGCCCGCGCGCAGGGCCAGGCGCAGCCCTTCCGCATCGGGATCGTGGAGGACCTGTCGGGCACCTATTCGGGCAATGGCGGTCCCAACACCGTGCTTGCGACGCGCATGGCGGTCGAGGATTTCGGCGGCAGCGTCCTCGGTCGGCCGATCGAGGTGGTCGCCGTGGACCACCAGACCAAGCCCGACCTGGGATCCAGCCTGGCGCGGCAACTGGTGGACCAGCGCGGCGCCTCCGCGCTCATGCTCGGCGGCTCCAGCGCGGTCGGGCTGGCGGTGCAGAATTTCGCCCGGGAGCGGAAGGTCAGCACGCTCGTCACCGGCAACTACGCGGCGTCCTTCTCCGGCCGTGCCTGCTCCCCCTATGCCACGCAATGGGCGGTCTCGACCGGCGAACTCGCCGGCGCCATCGCGGAAGGCGTGGTGAAGGCCGGCGGCAACAAGTGGTTCCTGCTGGTGGTGGACTATGCCTTCGGGCACGACCTGGCGAATGACGCGACCCGCGCCGTGCAGGCGGTGGGAGGCAATGTGGTGGGCCAGGTCCGGCACCCGCTGGCGACCGCCGACATGTCGGCGCCGTTGCTGCAGGCCCGCGCCTCCGGCGCCAATGTCGTGGCACTGGCGAATGCCGGGCCGGACCTCGTGAACTCGGTCAAACAGGCGAAGGAATACGGCATCCGCAATGTCACGGCGATGCTGGTCTTCGTGAACAACGTGGTTGCGATGGGGCTCGACACGGCGCAGGGCCTGCGCTTCGCGGTGAACTGGTACTGGGACCTGAACGACGCGACGCGGGGCTTCGCCCGGCGGATGATGGCGCGCAACGGCAATGTCGTGCCCGATATGGGCCATGTGATGGGATACATCTCGACCCTGCACTACCTGCAGGCGGTGGCGAAGGTCGGGTCCGACGATGCCGCATCGGTGAACCGGGCGATGCGCGACCTGCCCTTCACCGACGGCATGCTCAGCAACCCCCGCATCCAGGTGAATGGGCGCGTGGTCAGCGACCTCTACCTGGCCGAGGTGAAGCGCCCAGCCGAGTCCCGCTCGGCCGCCGACCTGTACCGCATTGTCGAGACCATCCCCGGCGACAAGCTGTTCCTGCCGGCGGAGAGGAGCGGCTGCGTCCTGCAGACGACCTGATCCAGTCCTCTGGCCGTATCGCCCTTCGGCGCGCGCCGGCTTCGGAGGGACGATGCTCGCCTGCCCGGCCGACGCAGGCCGGCGTGCCGGTGCGTGCCTCGAGGAGTGCGACTATGCCTCGCCGGGGCGTGGCAGCGGCAGCGCCGTGCCACCCGGCGCCGCCGGGGATGCTCAGGCGTCGCGCCCAAGGCCCGGCCGGCGCGACGACGACATGCTGACCGGCATGCCATGCCTGCCCGGGTCGGGGCCGAAGGTCGCCTCCCGGGCCGATGGCATCCGGCGCGCCGGTCCGGCAGCCCCGATGCCTCACGATGCCACCATCGATCGGCCCGGCTTCGCCATGGGCCGGCGATCCTGGTCGGGGCGCCATCCTGCTCGGCGTCCTCTGCTCTGGACCCCGCTCGACGGCGCCCGGGGTGGCCCGACCGAAGGTGCCGCGGGGCGTGATCCATCCGACCAACGATCGGCGAGCCCTCGCGACAGGCACGTTTTCGTCAAAAGGGTCGGCGTCACGCCGGGACGCCACGCGGCCAGTGACCGGCGCCCGGGCAGGGTAGCCAAGCCAGGACCCTGATTGATTCCTGCCGCGGTGATGGATCTGTCCATCCCGCCCCGGACGCCCTTCCTGTAGCCCTCGCCGCAGTCCGTCCGGCGCGAAGCCATCCCGTGCCCGCGTCGCCGCGCGGCAGCCACCCCTGGGCCGGGCGAACACGGGATCAAGATGGGCACCGCCTGCCGCTTGCCGTCACGGCGGATTGGGCGCCGCGCTCCCGGCATGATGGGCTCCGGCGAACCTGATGCGCCGATATCCGCCCTCGGCCGACGGGGGCGGGTCGCCGGTCGAAAGAGGCACCGGCCGACTCCTCGATCCGCACCGCTTGGAACACCTTCCGCAGCGGTTCGAAGAAATCGGATTTCGTTCTTCTGTGCGCGGCGTGCCGAAAAATGGCTCCCCTGCCCGGAGAGGACCAGGTCGACATGCCTCTGCTCCCTACCGATCCCTATCTGGCCACTGGAAAGCAGTGGAACCTCGGCGCGGGAAAGGCCGGCATCAATGCCGTCGGCGCCTGGACGTTCGGCTACACCGGCGCCGGCATCCGCGTTGCAGTGATCGACAATGGCTTCAATCTCGACAATGCGGACCTCGCGCATTTCGATCGCGCGGCCAGCTACGACGCCTATGCCGGCGGCAGCGACATCTACGCAGCATCGTCGCATGGCACCGCGGTCGCCAATGTGCTGGGGGCTGCCGCCGATGGCACCGGCATGGTCGGGGTGGCCTACGACACCACGATGGTCGGCGTGAAGCTCACCTTCGGGGCAGGCATGGCGCAGTACTACCGGGCACTCGACCACGCCTGGAACACCGCCGACATCACCAGCATGTCCTGGACCTTCGGCGCCTGGGGCGATCGCGGCCTGCTGGACAGCAACCTCTACCAGGGCACCGCCTTCGCACGGAACGGCTATGGTGAGATCTGGGTCGTCGGTGCCGGCAATGAGCGCGCGGCAGGCGACAACATCAACCTCCACGCCTTCCAGAGCTCGCAATACGTGATGGCGGTCGGGTCCACGGACATCAACGGCAGGGTCTCCGCCTTCTCCACGCCCGGCGTCGCCCTGCATGTCGTAGCCCCGGCCGAGACCATCGTGACCTCCTGGGACACGGCCATCGGAACCGGGACGGGCACCTCCTTCGCCGCCCCGACGGTCAGCGGCGTCGCGGCTCTCATGCTGCAGGCCAACCGCTACCTGTCCTGGCGCGCGGTGCAGGACATCATCGGCCTGACGGCCCACAAGACCGATGCCGCCGATGCCAACTACCTGATCAACCACGCCCGCGACTGGAATGGCGGCGGCATGCACCACAGCGCGGATTACGGCTTCGGCCTGGTCGACGCCGGCGCAGCGGTGCGGCTGGCGGAGGCCTATGTCAGCAGCTACTGGGGCAATCCCTATCCCGGCATTTCCCGGAGCGTGGGCGCAACCCTGAAGGCGGACTTCGCCGATACCGCCATCTTCAGCGGCATGCGGGTCGAGAAGGCGATGCTGACCATCAGCCTGGGGTCGAATGATTGGGGCGACTATCGGATCAGCCTGGTCAGCGCGCAGGGAACCGAGAGCGTCCTGATCGACCATGCCCTGGTCAACGCGTCCACGGGCACCGTCTGGACCTTCACGTCCGAACAATTCTGGGGTGAGGACGCGGCCGGCGGATGGACCGTGAAGATCCATGACCACGACACGGCGGACACGACCGTGCTGAAGTCCTGGTCGCTCCGCCTGTCGGGCGAAAACTATGGTCCCGACACCCAGTATGTCTTCACCGACGAGTTGTCGGCCATGCTGAAGGCCGATCCTGCACGCGGGATCATCAAGGATGCCGGCACCGGCTATGACACGCTGAACTTCTCCGCCGTGTCCGGAAAGCTGGCATTCAGCCTGGCGCTCGGCGGCACCCTGACCAATGCGGACGGATCGGTCGCGTCGCTGTCCATCAGCGGCGGGACCGCCATCGAGAACCTGTTCGGCGGGGCCGGCGATGACAGCCTGAGCGGCACTTCGGCGAACAACGTCATCCGCGGTGGCTATGGCAACGACACGATGTCCGGCTCCGGCGGCAACGACATTTTCGTCGAGGGCCGGAATTCCGGACGCGACGTGATCATGGACTTCTCGGCCGGCGACAAGGTCTGGCTGACCGATGGGGTCGGCCTTTCCGCCATATCCGGGAAGATCGCGTATCTCTCCGATGGCTCGATGGTGCTGTCGGGCAGCGGCTATCTCTGGAAGGCGACCGATTTCACGCAGGTCAGCGACTGGTTGCACAAGCTGCCCCATTCGGACTCGCCCTTCGCCTGATGCGCCGGCCGCCGGGCAATGCCACCATGCCCATCCCGGCCAGGGCGGCTTACCCGCCGGCCGGAGCGGGCCGCTCAGCCTGCGGGTGCCTGAGGGTGTTGTCGTCCCGCCTGCGGGCGGGGCTTCGGGACGATCGAACGCGCTGCAGGCGGCAGTGCGTCATGGCGGCGGCGCGCTTCGGGTTAGGCGCGTCGCGGGCAGTCCGTCGTCGCGCCGTGACGCGCTCGATCGGAGAACCCTCCTGGCGATGCGCCGCTCCAGCCAGGCGCTGGACAGACTGAGTCCCGACCGGCAGCAGCGCCCTGCGGAAGGGGACGCTGGCGGAGATGGCTGGGATGGTGGGGGCTGCGGGCATCGCGGCAACCCGGCGCGCCGCCGCGAGACGCGGCGGCCGCCTGGCCATGGGTCGGGCCGGGCAGCCAGGCCGCGGCGCCCCCCGTCCCGCGACCTGGGCACCGGCACGCCCGGCCGCTTGCCCTCGCCTTGAAGGCGACCGCGTCGCGCACCGATCGCGCGGCGACGAATATCGGCACTTCGCTCCGGACGACGGCGCAGGGATCAGGGATCGGTCGGCCGCCATGCGCCAAGGCGGGCTGGTGCATCGCGCCACGTCCCGCCTCGCCGGGCCGGTCGCCGGCATCACATATCGGCGCGCACCAGCACGACCCCTTCGGGACGCAGGGCGGCCCGCGCGTCGTCACCGGCCTGCCAGGTCGGTCCGGCACTCGGCATGATGGCCAGCAGGTCGCCGATCGGCGTGGCAAGCCGGTACTCGATCTGCGCGCCCATATAGGTCGCGCGGCGGACTGCCGCCGGCAGCGGGCCATCCTGTGCAAGGCGCACGGCCTCGGGACGAAGGATCAGGTCGCAGGGCCCCATGGGCAGGCCGCGGTGCGGCAGCCGCATTTGCAGGGGACCAGCCGCGACCGTCGCCAGCGGCCCCTCGATCGCCTCGATCATGCCGCGAACATGGTTCGCCTCGCCCATGAAGGTGGCGACGAACACGGTATCCGGTTGGACGTAGAGTTCCATCGGCGTGCCCGCCTGCGCGATCCCGGCATTGCGCATGACGACGATGCGGTCGGACACCGCCAGCGCCTCGCCCTGGTCATGCGTGACATAGACCACCGTGACGCCCAGCCGCTGCTGCAGCGCCCGGATGTCGTCCCGCATCGACCGTCGCAGCCGGGCATCCAGGTTCGACAGGGGCTCGTCGAACAGCAGCACCTCCGGCTCCAGGACCAGGGCCCGGGCGAGCGCCACGCGCTGCTGCTGGCCGCCCGACATCTCGAAGGTCTGGCGCGGGCCGAAGCCCGGCAGGCCGACGCCGTCCAGCGCCGCTTCCGCGCGCCGCGCCGCCGCCCGACGCGACAGGCCGGAGGAGACCAGCCCATAGGCGACATTCTCCAGCACCGTCATGTGCGGGAAGAGCGCATAGGACTGGAAGACCATGGAGACGTTCCGCTCACCCGGCGGCAGGTCGGTGACGTCGCGCCCGCCGATCAGGATGCGGCCCTCGCTCGGGGCCTCCAGCCCGGCGATCATGCGCAGCAGCGTGGTCTTGCCGCAACCGGAAGGACCCAGCAGCGTGACCAGGGTGCCGCCCTCCACCACCAGGTCGAGCGGCTTCACCGCCTGCACCGTGCCGTAGCGCTTGCCGATGCCGCGGAACTCGATGCGGGCGGGGGTCATGCGCGGCCGGCCACGGGGGCGGCGACCACCGGCGCCCGGCGGCCCAGGCGACGCTGCCCGACCAGCAGCTGGATCAGCGCGATGGCGCCCGCCATCAGCAGGATCAGCACGGCGCAATAGGCGATCGCCAGGCCGTAATCGCCGTTGATGACGCGGTTGATGATGAAGACGGTCGCCATCTCATGCTCCGCCGAGACCAGGAAGATGGCGGCCGAGACGGTCGTCATCGCCCGCACGAAGGAATAGACCAGCGCCGTCACGATGGCGGGCCGCAGCAGCGGCAATACCACCGTGCGCAGCACGCGGAAGGTGGACGCGCGCAGGGTCAGCGCCGCCTCGTCCAGCGAGCGGTCGATCTGGCTCATCGCCGCCACGCCGGTCCGGACGCCGACCGGCAGGTTGCGGAAGACGAAGCAGGCGACGAGGATCACGGCGGTGCCGGTGATCTCCAGCGGCGGGATGTTGTAGGTGAGGATGTAGGCCACGCCGATCACCGTGCCCGGCACCGCGAAGGTGAGCATCACCGCGAATTCCAGCGCGGTCCGGCCAGGGAAGCGGTGGCGCGACAGGATCCAGGCCGCGAGAAGCCCGAGAAGCGCGGTCAGTGGCGCGGCGATGGCCGCCAGCTCGACGGTCGTCGCCAGCGACGACCAGGCGCCGCCGGTGAAGAGCAGCCTGCCATCCGCCGTCCGTTCCAGCGCGAAGGCGCGCAGCAGGTGGGACAGGGTCGGCGTCCAGTCGCGCCCCCAGACGCGGACGAAGCCGCCGGCCAGCGCCATGGCGTAGACCGTGACGGTCAGCGTCGCCCAGGGCAGCGCGACGCCGTGGCAGAGCCGGCGGACCAGGGGCGGCAGCGGCGCCGGGATGCCGGCATCGCCCTTGCCGGTCATCGAGACATAGGAGCGCCGCCCCAGCACCGCCCGCTGCAGCAGGAAGGCGCCGAGCGCCAGCGCCAGCATCACGCCGGCCAGCGCCGCGGCGCGGCCGAAATCCTGCTGCGCGCCGACCACCGCGAAGAAGATCTCCGTCGACAGCACGCCGGTCGAGCCGCCGAGGATGATCGGGTTGCCGAAATCCGCCAGGCTTTCCACGAACACCACCAGCCAGGCATTGGCCAGGCCCGGCCGCATCAGCGGCAGGGTCACCGTGCGGAAGCCGCGCAGGCGGCTGGCGCGCAGGACCTGGCTGGCTTCCTCCATGGTCGGCGACACGCCCTCCACCACGCCGATCAGCACCAGGAAGGCGGTGGGGGTGAAGGAGAAGACCTGCGCCAGCAGCATGCCGTCGAAGCCGTAGATCCAGCGGCCGAGCTGCAGGCCGAACCAGGCATCCGCCGCCTGGTTGACGAGGCCGGAGCGGCCGAAGATCAGGATCAGCCCAAGCCCGATGACGAAGGGCGGGGTGATGATCGGCAGCACGGTCAGCAGCCGCAGCGCCCGCCGGGCCGGGAAGCCGGTGCGCGTCACCACCAGCGCGAAGCAGAGGCCGAGCGCGGTCGCGGCCGTCGCGGTGGAGATGCCGAGCAGCAGGGTGTTCCAGAACACGCCGCAGCCGCCGCCCGCGAGGCAGCCCAGTCCCCAGATGCGGCGATCGGCGATGCGCTCGCCCAGCGCGGCCCAGGCCGGCAGGTCCTCCCGCGGGGTCAGCACCTGCGCCAGCATGGTCGTGACCGGCCAGGCAGTGAAGACGAGGATGCAGAGCGCGAGCAGCCCGACCCCGCCGGCGACGAAGCGGTCGCCGCGGAACAGCCCGCGCCGCGCCAGCCCGCCGGTCAGCAGGAAGAGGAAGCCGAGCAGCGTCACCGTGCCGCCGAGGCCGATGCCGAATTGCCGGTCCTCCAGCGGCCCGAAGGCGCCTTCCAGCCAGGCCCAGCGCCAGCCCTGCACGCCGATGGCAAGGCCCTGGCCGATGACGGCGGCAAGGCCGAGCGCGCCGGCCGCCACCTGCCAGCCGGCGGCGCCGCGCAGCCCGGGCAGCGCCAGGATCAGCGCCGCCGACACCGGCCAGAACCACCAGCGGCCATGCGCCACGGCCTGCCAGAGCGCCGATGCCGCCTCGGCATCCTCCGCCCCCCAGGCCCACAGGCCGGCCAGGGTGACGCCGTCCTGCTGCATGTTCCAGGGCAGCAGGGCGGTGCCGAGCAGCGCCGCCAGCCAGCAGGGGATGGGCCCGCGCATCAGCGCGGCAGGGCGCCGATCTCGCGGTCCCAGCGTTCCAGGATCCGCCGCCGCATCCGTGCCTCGCCATAGGTGGCGACGTCGTAGTCCACCAGCCTGATCCTGGTGATGTCTGGGATGCGCGGGTCCGGCGCTGCGCCCCGGTGCGCCGGCACATGGTACTGGTTGGCCTTCAGGCCGATATCCATCGCCGCCGGCGTCAGGTACCAGTCCACGAAGCGCCGCGCCTGCGCCAGGTTGCGCGCGCCGCGGATGATGGACAGGCAGGCCACCTCGTAGCTCGTCCCTTCCTCGGGGTAGGTGATGCCGACCGGGAAGCCCTGCTGCACCAGGCTTTCCGTTTCCATGTTGAAGGACACGGCGATCGCCGTCTCGCCCCGCGCCACCGCCTGCACCGGCGCGGCGCCAGAGCGGGTATAGGCATTCACGTTGCGGTTCAGCTCGCGCAGATAGGCGAAGGCCCGGTCCTCGTCCCAGAGCTGGATGAGGCCGGCAATGATCGTGTAGGCGGTGCCGGAGGAATTCGGGTTCGGCAGCTGGATCTCGCCGCGATAGGCGGGCTTCAGCAGGTCCGCCCAGCTCTGCGGCACCGGCAGGTTGCGCCGCGCCAGCACCTCCCGGTTGAAGACCAGGCCGATGGCGCCGGTGGACACGCCGACGCACATGCCCTTGGCCATGGCATGGACCTTCTGCGCCCAGGGCTGCAGCTCCGCCATGTTCGGGGATGCGTAGGCCTGCAGCAGGCCCTGCTCGGCCGCGGTCAGGTGGGTCTCGGCAGACCCGCCGAACCAGATATCGGTGCGCGGGTTCTGCGCCTCGGCCCGCAGCTGCGCCAGGATCTCGCCGGAGGATTTCCGCGCCATGGAGACGCGGATGCCGGTGTCGCGCTGGAAGCCGGCGGCGATCGCCTCGCACCAGTCGGCGGCGGGGGCACAGAGCATGTTGAGGCTGCCCTGCGCCGTGGCGGGCAGGGACGTCAGGAGGGCCAGGACGAACAGCAGGCGGTGGATCATCGCGGCCGGGCTCCCACCTCGCGCTCCCATCGCTCGATCAGCCGGCGGCGCTCCGCGCTGCGGCCGTAGCGGGCGAAGTCGTAGTCGATCAGCCGGATTTTCGTCAGGTCCGGCGCGCCGGGCGGCAGCGGGGCATCGCGGTTGGACGGCGTCTGCAGCTGCCCGCCCGCCTCGAACCCCAGGCGCTGCGCCGGGGCGGTCAGGGCCCAGTCGTAGAAGCGCCGCGCCTGCGCCAGGTTGCGGGCGCCGCGGATGATGGACATCGACCCGATCTCGTAGCCCGTGCCTTCGCAGGGCGTCGCCCAGGCGACGGGAAAGCCGGCATTCCTCTCCGTCACCGCGTCGTGGACGAAGGAGATGGAGAGGCCGGTCTCGCCACGCGCCACGGCCTTGATGGGGCCGGTGCCGGAGCGCGCGTAGCTGTTCACATTGGCATGCAGGCGCCGCAGGTAGCCGAAGGCCTCGTCCTCTCCCATCAACTGGACGAGGGTGGCGATGACGACATAGGCGGTGCCGGAGGAGGCGGGGTTCGCCACCTGGATCTCCCCGGCGAAGCGCGCCTCGGTCAGGTCGGCCCAGCAGGCCGGCGGGGTGATCCCCTTGCGCGCCAGAAGCTCCGTGTTGATGCCGAAGCCGATGGCGCCGGCATAGATGCCGATGGCGCGGCCGCCGGACTGCTGCCACTGCGCCTGCGCCCAGGGCTGCAGGGCGGCGCTGTTCGGGCTTTCATAGGCCTGGGTGAGGTTTTCCTCGGCGGCGGCCAGATGCGGGTCGCCGGTGCCGCCGAACCAGACATCGGTGCGCGGGTTCTGCGCCTCCGCCCGGATGGCGGCCAGCGCCTCGCCCGAGCCGCGCTGGGTCATGTTGACGCGGATGCCGGTGTCGCGGGTGAAATTCGTGGCGGCGGCCTGGCACCATTCCACCTGCACGGAGCAGGTGAGGTTCAGCGCGCCCTGCGCCGCCGCCGGCGCCGCCGGACCCAGCGCCACCGCGCCACACAGCACCATGCCCAGACCCGCACGCATGCAGCGTCGCCCCTCCCCCTGGGCGTCAGACCGTCATCGATTTGTCACATAGCTTGGTTCGGCACGCCACCCCGCATCGCCGGGCGGGCCATCGCGTCGCGCGCCGCGTGAAGCAGGGTGCCGTGGCCGCGCCCGGCCCTAATCCCACAGCCCCGCCAGCGCATAGGCCAGGGCGGCGATGGCGGATGCGGCGGGGATGGTGACCACCCAGGCCACGACGATGGTGCCGGCGACGCCCCACCGCACGGCGGAGGCGCGCCGGGCCGTGCCGACGCCGATGATCGCGCCCGTGATGGTGTGGGTGGTGGACACCGGGACGCCCAGCCAGGTCGCCAGGAACAGTGTGATCGCGCCGCCCGTCTCGGCGCAGAAGCCCTGCATCGGCGTCAGCCGGGTGATCTTCGACCCCATGGTGCGCACGATGCGCCAGCCGCCGAACAGGGTGCCGAGGCCCATGGCGCCCTGGCAGGACAGCACCACCCAGAAGGGCACGTGGAAGCCGCCCTCCAGCAGGCCCTGCGAGTAGAGCAGGACCGCGATGATCCCCATGGTCTTCTGCGCGTCGTTGCCGCCATGGCCCAGCGAGTAGAGCGAGGCCGAGACGAATTGCAGCCGGCGGAAGGTGGTGTCCACGACGAAGGGCGTCTGCCGGACGAAGACCCAGGACACGACGAGCACGAGCAGGAGCGCCAGCACCAGGCCGAGCAGCGGCGAGAGCACGATGGCCGCCAGCGTCGTGCCGAGGCCCGACCAGAGGATGACGCCAAGCCCCGCCTTCGCCGTGCCCGCGCCCAGGATGCCGCCGACCAGCGCATGCGAGCTGGAGGACGGGATGCCCAGCGCCCAGGTCACCAGGTTCCAGGTGATCGCCCCGGTGAGCGCCCCGAAGATCACGCGCGGGTCGATGATGCTGGCATCCACGATGCCGCGCCCGATGGTGTCCGCCACGTGCAGGCCGAAGAACAGGAAGGCGATGAAATTGAAGAACGCCGCCCAGAGCACCGCATATTGCGGCCGCAGCACCCGGGTCGAGACGATGGTGGCGATGGAATTGGCCGCATCATGCAGGCCGTTGAGGAAGTCGAACAGCAGCGCCACGGCCACCAGGCCGTAGAGCAGCGGCAGGGAAAGGGCGGCGTCCATGCCGGGCGCGACCTAGACGTGCTCGACCACGATGGTCTCGATTTCCTCCGCCGCGTCGTCGAAGCGATCTACGACCTTCTCGAGCAGGTCGAAGACCTCGCGCGCCGCGATGAACCGCAGCGCATCCTCCGGCCGGGATCGCCGGAACAACTCCATCACCCCGGCGTCGTGCACGTCGTCCGCCTCGCCCTCCACCGCCCGGATCTGCTCGCAGAGGGCGCCGATCCGCCCGGCATTCGAACCGATGTTGGCGAGCAGGGGCACGACCTCCCGCAGCAGGCCGGCGCATCGCAGGATCGCCTCGCCCATCCGCTGGTAGTCGGGCTCGAACTCGGTCATCTCGAACAGGATGATGGCCTTGGCCGCCTTCTTCATCTGGTCGACGGTGTCGTCCATGCGGCCGATCAGCGCCTGGATGTCGCCGCGGTCGAAGGGGGTGACGAAGGTCCGGCGGACCGCCTGCACCACCTCCCGCGTCACCGCATCGGCATCGTCCTCGGCCGCCAGGACGCCCGGGAAATGCCGGCGCACCGCGTCGCCGCCGTTCAGCATGCCGCGCAACTCGGTCGCGCCGCGCACCACCGCATCGGCATGGCGGGCATACATGTCGAAGAACCGCTCCTCGCGCGGCAGCAGGCGGCGGAACCAACGCATGCGGTCCTGTCCTTTCCAGGGCGGCCAGGCCCAGGTCACCCGGGCCGCGTCGCCGGGCCAGCCCGCCCATAGGCCTGAACGCGCATCACAGAAAGTCCGGGCATCCCCGCCGTTCCGGCCGACACCCCCGCATCCCGCATCCGTGCCCTGGATCCATGCCCTGGACCCGTGCCCGGGGCCGGCGTGCCGTGGCCGGAAGCGCCTTCCGCCGGGCCGCGACGCATCCGTTCCAGGCACAGGCCAGGTCGGCGAGACCCCTGCCCCGCGTCGCCTCGTCGGGACGCCGGCCCCCTGCCGGCCGGGCGCGCCTCGCCGCCCGGTCAGGCGGCGCGCCGCCCCGTGTCCCTGCCCGCAGCGGCCAGCGATGCCGCGGCCCGGCCGGGGCGGCTTGCCGCTCCTCCCGGTCGCTGCGTATCGTCCTCATCAAGCTGCGTGCCGGGGACGACTGGCCTCGCGCGGCAGCGTGCAGAATGCCGCGCGAGGCCGGCCGGGGCGGCGTTCCCGCCGCCCCGCGCGGGTACAGGAGACGTCCCATGCCCCGCCTCGGCTTCGGTGCCTTCCTCGCCCCGCATCATCCGGTCGGCGAGAACCCCCTGCTGCAATTCCGCCGCGACATCGACCTGGTCGAGCATCTCGACAAGCTCGGCTACGACGAATTCTGGTGCGGCGAGCACCATTCGAGCGGCTGGGAGATGATCGCCTCGCCTGAGATGTTCCTCGCCGCCGCCGGGGAGCGGACGAAGCGCATCAAGCTCGCCACCGGCGTGGTCTCCCTGCCCTACCACCATCCGTTCAACGTCGCGCAGCGGATGGTGCAGCTCGACTGGATGACCGGCGGGCGGGCGATCTTCGGCTCCGGCCCGGGTGCGCTGGCCTCGGACGCCCATACGCTCGGCATCGATCCCATGCTGCTGCGGGACCGCCAGGACGAGGCGATCGGCATCATCCGCCGCCTGTTCCGGGGCGAGCGCATCACCTACCGCAGCGACTGGTTCAACCTGAACGACGCCGCGCTGCAGCTCCTGCCGCTGCAGGAGGAGATGCCCTTCGCGGTGGCGTCGCAGATCAGTCCTTCCGGCATGACGCTGGCCGGCAAGCATGGCATCGGCATCATCTCCATCGGCTCGCTGTCGACCGAGGGGCTGAACGCGCTGCCGACGCAATGGGGCTTCGCCGAGGATGCCGCGCGGAAGGCCGGCACCACGGTGGACCGCAGGAACTGGCGCGTCCTGCTGAGCTGGCACATCGCCGAGACCCGGGAGAAGGCGATGGCCGAGGCCCGGGACGGCCTGTTCAGGCACCACAACGAATATGTCACCGGCACGCTGCAACGGCCCGGCGCCAAGCCCTTCCGGACCCCGGACGAGGCGGTGGAGAAGACCGCCTACGGCCCCGGCGCGGTCGCCACCATCGGCACGCCGGACGACCTCATCGCCCGCATCAAGGACGTGCTGGCGCTCAGCGGCGGCTTCGGTACCGTCGTCGGCTTCGTGCATGACTGGGCGAACCCCGAGAACACCTTCCGCAGCTGGGACATGGTGGCGCGCTACGTGGTGCCGGAGATCAACGGCTATCTGCGCAAGCTGCGGGAATCGCGCGAGTTCGTCGCCACCAACCGGGAGTATTTCGACCGCGCGAAGGAAGCCGTCATGGCGAAGATCTCGGAGAATGCCGCGGCTGCCGAGGCGCTGAAGGTCACGCGGTCGCCGATGCTGGCGGCCTCGGGCAGCAACCTGCCGGATTTCGACACGCAGCGCGGCTGACGGCGCGGGGCGCCGCCTTGCCGCAACACCCGAAGCCGGAAGACGGCGCCTGCCCGTGATGCCCGCGGCGACCCGCCATCGCCGTAACGCCCGGGGCGGATGGCCTGCCGCGGCCATGGCGGCTTGCGGCGATGGGCACCATCCGGCGCGGGACCCCGGGCCAGGATCGCCAGCATGGCGATCCCGGCGTGCAGCCTCGCGCCGACCCGCGCCCTGTAAGACCCGCGCCCTGTAAGATTGTCTACCATTTCGCCTGATTTCACACTATCGTGAGGTCCATCAAGAAGCCCCAAGGGTTCTCCGATGGAAGCCACGCATGGCCGGCAGCCGGTCCCGCTGCCGCCTCTCGAATGTCTCGGCCCCTATCACGACGATGGCGATATGGGCCTGTTTCCGCCCGCCAGCCCGCGCATGCCGGTCGCCGGCACGGAGGCCGATGATGAAGGGTGAGCGCAGCCGCCCGCGGCATGAGCGGGGCCTGCCGCTGGCGCGGATGCCGCTGCCGGCCACCCGGACCGCGCCCGACCAGGCGGCCGCCGGTCAGCATCCGGCCGCGTCCTCCCGGCCCGAGCGTCCCATCGGGCAGGTGCCGGCCCCGTCCAGCCAGGCATCGGACCACCTCCCGGCCTGAGCCCTCCAAGTCCCTGGTGACCCGGCATCGCGCCCTGCCGGCGCCCGGATGCAAGGTCGCGGACCGTCGTCCGGGCATGGCCTGCCGTGCCGCACGGCAGAGCCCCGGCCGGGCATGCGCCCGGTCGCGGGCAGCCAGGGCCGGGCCCATGCGCCCGGCACGCCGCCGCGATTGACGCCCGTGCGGCCGGCCGGGCAACAATGGCCCGCCCCGCAGACCGCCCGTCCTGCCCCGGCCGGCATCGATCCGGATGCCCGGCCGGTGCCATCGGAACCCGCCGCCTGGCCGCCCGCCCCGCATCCGCCATCGACCTCAGGCTCCTTCGCCAATTCGTCGCGGTCGCCGAGGAGCTGCATTTCCGCCGGGCCGCGCGCCGGCTGGCGATGTCGCAGCCGCCGCTCACCGCCGCCATCCGGCGGCTGGAAGCCGCGGTCGGCGCGACGCTGCTGGAGCGTGGCAACCGGGGCGTGGCGCTCACCCCCGCCGGCGCGACGCTGCTCGAGGACGCACGGGCCTTGCTCCGGCAGGCGGACCGCGCCGTGCTCGCCGCGCGGGAGGCGGCGGCGGGACGGCTTGGCCTCGTCCGGCTGGGGTATGTCGGCAGTGCCATGTATGGCCGCCTGCCGGCGACGATCCGCGCCTTCCGCCGCACCCATCCCGGGCTGAGGCTGGAACTGCGGGAGGCGACGACCGCAGCGCAGGTGGCGGCGCTGCACGCGGGCGAGCTGGATATCGCCATCGTCATTCCCCCATTCGGCGGCGAGGCCGGCCTGCATCTGCGGCCCTTCGATGCCGACCGGCTGGCCATGGCCCTGCCCGCCGCACACACGCTCGCCGGCCGGACCGGCCTGCGCCTCGGCGACCTCGCGGGGGAGCCCTTCGTGCTCTGGCCGGCGCGCGAGGGCCGCGGCTTCCACGACCGCGTGATCCGGCTCTGTGCCGGCGCCGGCTTCGTGCCGGAGGTGGTGCAGGAGGCGCACGGGATGCACGCCGTGCTTTCGCTGGTGGCGGTGGAAGCGGGCGTGTCGATCGTGCCGTCGGCAATGGCCTCCGTGCGGCCGGCGGAGATCCGCTACCTGCCGCTCGCGGAAGAGGCGGCCGCCTTCGAGCACTTGGCGGCCCGGCGGGAGGCCGGCGCCACGCCGGCCGCGATGGCGCTGTTCGCCGCGCTGGCTGATTGCCGCTGAGTATCGCCGGGGCCGGCAAACGGTATTGGCCGTATCGCCCCGGCCACCTCACCTCTCGGCCATGAGGAGGTGAAGACGCCGCCACAGCCGGGAACGCGGCGAAACCCGGCACGCAGTCCAGCCACGACAGCCCCAGGAGCCGCCAGCATGCACCAGCTTCGCATCTACCAGATCTTCGACCACAACAAGGCCGAGTTCCATGCCCGCTTCCGCGACCATGTCGTCCGCATCATGCGGCGGCACGCCTTCGACATCGCCGGGATGTGGGAGGCGCGCGGCGAGGGCGGACCCGAATTCGTCTATCTGCTCCACTGGCCGGACGAGGCCAGCATGGCGGCACGCTGGGCCGACTTCATGGCCGATGAGGAATGGTCCCGCATCAGGGCCGAGACGACGGCGCGCCACGGCGATCTCGTCGGCCGGATCGAGAACCGCGTGATGTGCCGCACGCCCTACCCGGCCAGCCCCGCCTGACGCGACCGGTACGGTCGCGGGCGGCCAGCCCCGCCCGCGATCCCGGCGTGACGGCGGAGCGCCTGCGGGGCTGGATGCCGCAGCATTGCAGCCTTTCGATGCGGGCCGGCCATGGCCGGCCGCGATGCCGCGGGATGCCGAGGCTCAGCCCTGTCGCAGCGCGGCGGCCGCCTGGGTGGCGATGATCCGTTCCATGCGGGGCACGAGGTCCATGGCGACGAACTCGCCATCCACCAGGGCGACGTTCTCGCCGCGCGCCGCCGCCTCGCGGAAGGCGGCGACATAGCGCCGGGCGCGTGCCACCTCCTCTGCATTCGGCGTGAAGGCGGCATTGACCGGCGCGATCTGGTCCGGGTGGAACACCACCTTGCCGGAAAAGCCGAGTTCCCTTGCCAGCAGGGCATCGGCCCGCGTGCCCTCCACGTCCCGCAACCCGCCGAGATAGGGCGCGTCGAGCGCCTGCGCCCCGACGGCGCCGGCCGCGGCGGTGATGACCTGGCGCGGAAAGTCCAGTGCGCGCGGCGTCAGCGCGCCGCCGGTCGCCAACGTGTAGTCGCCCGGGCCGAAGAAGATCGCCGCCAGGTTGGGCGAGGCATCGGCGATCGCCAGCGCATTCAGGATGCCCCGCGGCGTCTCCAGCGTGGCGATCACCGGCAGGGGCGCTTGGCCGGGCGCCAGCGCCGCGAGGCGCGCGTCGAGGCGCCGCAGCGCCTCCGGCGATTCCACCTTCGGCAGCATCACCGCATCCAGCCCCCCCAGCGGCAGGGCGGCCAGGTCCTGCTCCCAGGCGTCGCTGCCGACGGCGTTGATGCGCACCACGCGCTCCCGCCCGCCGAAATCGAGGTCGCGCAGCGCCGCCGCCACCGCCGCCCGCGCTTCCGCCTTGCGCGATGGCGGCACGCCATCCTCCAGGTCGAAGGCGATGCTGTCGGCCGGCAGCGTCGCGGCCTTGGCCAGCCGGTCCGCCCGATGGCCCGGCGTGATGAGGAGGGAACGCCGCAGGCGCCAGTCGGGCATCGCGCTCAGATCACCTGCGCCGCGGTCAGGCGGGCGATCTCCTCATCCGGCAGCTTCAGCCAGCCGCGATACACCTCGTCGTTATGCGCGCCCATGGCGGGGCCCAGCCATTTCACCGCGCCCGGCGTGTCGGACAGGCGCGGCACCACGTTGGGGATGGCAAGCTCGCCCAGGCGGTCATCCTGCACGCGGGCGATGTTGCCGCGCGCGGCGTATTGCGGGTCCTCGAAGATCTCGGCGATGGAATAGACCGGGCCGCAGGGCACCTGCGCCTCCTCGCACACCGCCAGCACCTCGTCGCGGGTGAAGCGGCCGGTCCAGGCGGCGACGAAGTCGTCCACCGCCGCGCGGTCGGCGTCGCGCTGCTTCACCACGCCCCATTTGCCCTCGCCCGCGGTCTCCGGCACGCCCATCGCCGCGGCCAGGCGGGCGAAGATCTTGTCGGAGGTGCAGGCGATCGCCACCCAGCGCCCGTCCTTCGTAGGGTAATGGCTGTGCGGCACCACGTTCACCGTGCCCGGCCCCATGCGTTCGCGGACATAGCCGCGCGTCTGGTAGGCCGGCGCGATCTCGTCGAGGATGCGGAAGATCGGCTCGTACAGGCCGATATCGATCATCTGCCCGCGCCCGGTGATGTCGCGCGCCCGCAGCGCCATCATCACGCCGAGCGCACCATAGAGCCCCGCGAGATAGTCGGGGATGGTGGCGGAGCCCGGCGTCACCGGCGGCCGGTCCGGATAGCCCGCGAGGTAGGACAGGCCGCCGAAGGCATTGCCGATGCGCCCGAAGCCCGGCCGGCCGCTATAGGGCCCGGTCTGGCCATAGCCGGAGATCCGCACCATGACGAGGCGCGGATTGATCTCCTTCATCACGTCCCAGCCCAGGCCCCAGCGCTCCATCGTGCCGGGCTGGAAATTCTCCACCAGCACATCGGCCTCGGCGCACATGCGCTTCAGGATCGCCGCGCCCTCCGGCTTGCGCAGGTCCAGCGTGGCGAGCTTCTTGTTCCGGCACTCGGACAGCCAGGGCAGCGTCTCCCCGCAGGCATGCACGCTGCCGAATTTCCGCAGCGGGTCGCCCACCACGGGCAATTCCAGCTTGATCACCTCGGCGCCGAATTCGGCCAGCTGGGTGGAACAGAAGGGCCCGGCGAGGAAGGACGAGACATCCACCACCCGCAGGCCCTGCAACGGCATCACCGGGGCGTCGGCGGCGGGCGGCGGCTGGGACGCGTTCTCTGGCATGGGCGATCTCCTCGGGATCGAAGCTTGCGGTGGCCTAATTGGTCCGGTCAAGTCAGCATGCCGGGGTCAGGAGGAAACCACGCCCATGCCATCCCGCCGCGCCCTGCTCGCCGCCGCGCTCGCGGCCGCCCCACCCGCTGCCCGCGCGCAGGACGCGGCGGGGTGGCCCGCCCGCCCGGTGCGGGTGGTGGTCCCCTATGCCGCCGGCGGCGGCACGGACCTGACGACGCGGGCGGTCATGGACGCGGTGGGAACCCGCCTGCAGCGGCCGGCGGTGGTGGAGAACCGGCCCGGCGCCGATGGCGCGATCGGCAGCGAGGCGGTGGCGCGCGCCGCGCCGGACGGCACGACGCTGATCGGCCTGAACCCGACCCATCTGCTGCTGCGCCATACCGCGGCCAGCCTGCCCTACGACCCCGTGGCGGATTTCACGCCGGTCGCGGTCTTCGCGCTCTATGCCTTCGTGCTGCTGGCGGCGGCCGAGGCGCCCTTCCGCGACATCCCCGGGCTGATCGCCGAGGCGCGGCGGCAGCCGGGCGCCATCGCCCATGGCACCGCGGATGTGGCGTCCGGGGTCGTCGGGGCGCGCTTCGCCCGGGCCGCCGGAATCACGCTGAACGAGATCCGCTATGCCGGCGGCGGCGCTTCCACCCGCGACCTGATGGGCGGGCACCTGACGCTGGCCTGGGTCAGCACGGCGACCGCCATGCCGCTGCTCGGCAGCGATCGCGTGCGCATCCTGGCCGTGACCGCCGCCCGGCCCTCGCCCTTCCTGCCCGGCGTGCCGACACTGGCCGAGCTTGGCCTGGGGGAGGCGAATTACGAAGGCTGGTTCGGCCTCTGGGGCCCGGGCCGCATGGCCCCGGCGCTGGTCGAGCGCATCAACGCCGAGGCCCGCGCGGCCGGCGCGACGGAGGCGGTGCAGGCCAGGCTCCGCAGCCTGGCGGTGGAGCCCGTCTCCCTCGACGCCGCGCAGGTGGCGGCGCTGATGCGGGAGGACGATGCGCGCTGGACGCGGGCCGCGGCCGAGGGGCTGCTGCGGCGCGGCGGCTGACGCGCCGTGGCTACTCCGCG
Source organism: Paracraurococcus ruber (assembly GCF_004353985.1). GTDB lineage: Bacteria > Pseudomonadota > Alphaproteobacteria > Acetobacterales > Acetobacteraceae > Paracraurococcus > Paracraurococcus ruber. The sequence goes on from NZ_SMOA01000020.1 coordinate 26,994, forward strand.
GCGTCGGGCAGCGGCGGCACGGCGGGCAGCTTCGGCGGGGCGCAGCCGGTGTCGCAGCACCGGCCCGGCTGGCGGGAGGCGCGCCGCGCCTCATCCGCCAGCACGCCGCGTTCCAGCAGCCGCTCGACCATCGCGGATTTCTCCTCGACCGGATAATGCCGCCAGATCTCGCGCTTCATCGCCTCCGGGCTGCCGCCGCCATGCAGGGAGATGACGGAGTACCAGCCGCCCTGGCTGGAGGCGGTGAGGTCCTCCATCAGCCGCGCGACCTCCAGCCGCTTCGCCGCAGGCACGTCGGGCCGCCCGGCGAGCACCGCGGCGAGGCTCGCCGCCGTCTCCGGGTTGTGGTCCTCCTCCGGCCCCGGCAGGGCGACGATCAGCCCGCCGGAGACATAGTGCGCCAGCCGGTGCATGTCGTAGATCTGCGTCGCCAGCAGCAGCTTGCCGACATTGCTGAACACCGTGTCCGGCATGACGGCGCCCGACGCGTCGCGGGTGCCGTAGACGCTGGCCGCCACGCCGCAGGCGTAGAAGCCTTCGACGATCTTGATCAGGTCCACCATGGCGTCGCGGACATGGCCATGCCGGTCCGGATCCAGCCCGTTCGCCTCGATCATCAGCGCGCCGGTGCCGATCAGCAGGTCGCCGAAGCCGGCGCGGGCCGCGATGCAGGAATGCCGGTGATGCGTCGCATAGCTGGTGGTGACGAAGCCGGCCTCCTCATGCTCCCCGGCCAGGAAGACCCGGTCCCAGGGCACGAAGACGTCGTCGAAGACGACGACCCCGGTGGACTGGCCGAAGCGGGCGCTGAACCGCGCCGCCGGGTCGCCCGGCCGGCCGGCCGGCCGCGCCACGATGGTGACGCCCGGGGCATCCGCGGGCACCGCGCAGCAGACCGCGAACGCCGCCTCCTCCGCCGTCATGGTGCGGCAGGGCATGACCAGGAACTCGTGCATGTACGGCGCGCCGGTGACGATCGCCTTGGTGCCGCGGATGACGATGCCATCGGCCCGGCGCGCGGCGATGTGCACATGGACATCCGGGTTGGCCTGCTTGCCCGGCCGCAGCGACCGGTCGCCCTTCGCATCGGTCATCGCGATGCCCAGCGCCAGGTCGCGCCGCTGCACCTCCTCCAGGTAGGCCAGCAGCCGCGCATGCCGCTCCCCGCCGCCGCGCGCCGCATCCGCCCGGTGCGTGCCCTGGTGCAGGGCATTCAGCGCGTCATGCGCCAGGTAGCGCTGGGCGCAGCCGGATTCGCGGCAGAGCAGCCGCACCGCCTCCAGCTTGGCCAGCAGGTCGTCCGTGCTGCCGTTCACATGCAGCATGCGGTTGGTCGCCCGGCCGCTGCCCGCCTGGGTCGCGGTCATCACCGCGGCGTAGTCCGGCCGCAGCGCGAAATCATAGCTTACGCCCAGGGCATTGATGCCGGGTTCCAGCAGGGGCTCATCCGCCACGCTTTCCACCCGGCGGCCATTCACGAAGACCCGGGGGTTGAGGGCGCGGAGGGAGTCGCGGTACTCGGCGGCGGACATGCTGGCCATGGCGGCCCTCCCCTGCTGGCGCGGCCGATCCAAGAGCACGCCATGGGGGCCGTCAATGGCTCGTCCGGACAACCTGCCACCTCCTCTGCCGCATCCGCCACCCCGACCGGAGCCCCGCCGTGACCCTGGCCCTCGACCGCGCCCGCTCGCTCCTCCTCGTCGTGGACATGCAGGCCAGGCTGCAGCCGGCGATCGCCGCCGGCGACGCCGTGCTGCGGGAGGTGCTGCGGCTAATGCGGGTCGCCCGCACCCTGGCGGTTCCCGTGCTGGCCACCGAGCATTGCGCCGAGGCCATCGGCGATACCCTGGGCGAGGTCGCGACGCTCGCCGACAGGGTGGTGGCGAAGACGCATTTCGACGCCTGCGCCGAGCCGGGCTTCCTGGACGCCCTGCCGCCCGGCCGGCCGGACATCCTGCTCTGCGGCACGGAAGCGCATGTCTGCGTGCTGCAGACGGCGCTGGGGCTGCGGGCCGCGGCGGCAGGGTGCTGGTGGCCCGCGACGCCATCGGCAGCCGGCGGGCCGAGGACGTCGCCGCCGCGCTGGACCGCATGCGGCCGCGCGGGATCGAACCCGTCACGGTGGAGATGGCGGCCTTCGAATGGCTCCGCGACGCGCGCGATCCGCGTTTCCGCGACGTGCTCCGCCTGGTGAAGTAGGACCGGCGGTCAGGCATGTCGGCACGGGACCAGACGACGGAGCGGCAACGGCCGCCGCGATACCGGCAGGTGGCGGAGGCGTTGATGGCGCGGCTGCGCGACGGGACGCACCCGGTCGGCGCCATGCTGCCGACCGAGACGGAACTCTGCGCACGCTACCATGTCTCCCGCCACACGGTGCGGGAGGCGCTGCGGCTGCTGGAGGAGGCGGGGCTGGTCGCCCGCCGCCAGGGCAGCGGCACCACCGTCATCGCGCAGGAATCGCGCGGCCGCTTCGTGCAGGACATCTCCTCCATGGCGGAGCTGCTGCAATACCCGGCCGAGACGCGGCTGACGGTGCTGCGGGCGCGGGAGACGCGGGTCGATGCGGTGGCGGCCGCGAGCCTCGGCCTGCCGGAAGCCGGCACCTGGCTGCGGGTGGAGGGTATCCGCCGCGTCCGGGTGACCGAGGCGCCGATCTGCTGCGTCACCATCCTGCTGCGGCCCGAACATGCCGCGGTGCTGGAGGCGATCGGGGTGGAGAAGGACCCGGTCTATGCGCTGGTGGAGCGGCGCTTCGGCCTGACCGTCACCGGGATCGAGCTGGAGATGTCCGCAGGCGGCGTGCCGCAGGCCGAGGCGGCGCTGCTGGAGGTCGAGCCGGGCTCGCCCGCCCTGGTCATCCGCCGGCGCTACCGCGAGGCGGGCGGGCGGGTCTTCGAGGTCTCCGAGGCGACCCACCCGGCGCCGCGCTTCACCTATCGCGCCACCCTCAGGCGGGAGGCGCGGTGAGCACCTCCTTCGCCGCGATCCGGTCGGCCAGCGCCAGCATGCGGCGGGCGCGCTCGACGATCGGGTAGTCCACGAAGCGGCCATCGACCTGGATGGAGGCGAGGCCCCGCGCCTCGGCCTCGGCGAAGGCGGCCATGATGCGGCGGGCCCGCGCCAGCTCCTCCGCGGGCGGCGAATAGGCCGCATGCGCCGCCGCCACCTGGTCCGGATGGATGCAGAGCCGGCCCTGGAAGCCCAGCGCGGCGCCGCGCGCGCAGGAGGCGCGGTAGGCCTCGGCCTCGCGCAGCTCGATCCAGACCGTGTCGATCGGCGCGTCCAGCCCGGCGGCGCGGCTGGCCAGCACGATGGCGGCGCGCGCCGTCTCCAGCTCGGTCTCCGCCAGGCCCCAGGCGATGCCGAGGTCGAGCGTGTAGTCGCCGGCGCCGAAGGCGAGCCGCCGCACCCGCCCGCCCAGCGCCGCCGCGGCGCGCGCCAGGCCGTCCAGCCGCGCCAGGCCGCGCGCGGTTTCCAGCAGCGGCATGACCTCGATCCCGCCCGGCGGCAGGCCGCGCTCCCGTTCCAGCGCCGAGAGCATCCAGTCCACCGCCAGCAGCTCCCCCGCCTCCTCCAGCTTCGGCAGGACGATGCCGTCGAGGCCCGGGCCGGCGACGGACTGGATGTCCCCGAAGCACCATTCCGTGCCGAAGGCGTTCACCCGGACGAAGGCGCGGCAGGTCCGCGGGCGCTGCAGCCCGGCCCGCACGGCGTCGCGCGCAGCAACCTTGGCGGCGATCGCCACCGCATCCTCGAGGTCGAGGATGGCGGCATCGGCGCCAGCGGTGAGCACCTTCTCCGCCCGCCGCGGATGGTCGCCGGGGGCGAAGAGGAAGCTGCGGTTGGGACCGGCGGGGATCGTCATGGGCACCTCCATGGCCGCCATCTTGTCCGGACATGTCCGATGCGCCAAGCTGGCTTGGCCAGAAGGGAGGTTCGCCGTGGATACCCTGCCCCGGGGCCTCGGCCTCGATGCCGATGCGCCCATCGCCCAGCGCCTGGCCGAGTTCACCCATGCTGTACGGGCGGAGAACATCCCGGCCGACGTGATCGCGCAGGCCAAGCGCCATCTGCTCGACTGCCTCGGCATCGCGCTCGCCTCCTCCGGCTTCGAGTTCGGGGTGCGCACCGCGACCGCCATCGCGGGGCTGGCCGGCGACGGCGAGCATCCGGTCATCGGCCTCGCCATTCGGCTGCCGCTGCGCGACGCGGTGCTGGTGAACGGCACCTTCATCCATGGTCTCGACTACGACGACACGCATTCCGACGCCGTGGTGCATGCCTCCGCCTCCGCCGTGCCGACGGCGCTGCACATGGCGCGCGCGCACCGGGCGACCGGGCTGGAAGCGCTGGCGGCGTATGTCCTCGGGGTCGAGGCCTCGGCCCGCATCGGCGCCGCCGCGCAGGGCGGCTTCCACCAGGTGGGCTTCCATCCCACCGGCATGGTGGGCGCCTTCGGTGCGGCGCTGACGGCCGGGCGGCTGGCCGGCGCCACGCCGCGACAGATGCAGGCGGCGCAGGGCATCGTGCTCTCCATGGCAGCGGGGTCGCTGGAATTCCTGGCGGACGGGTCCTGGACCAAGCGCATCCATCCGGGCTGGGCCGGCGTCGCCGGCATCACCGCCACGGCCCTGGCGCGCGGCGGCTTCAAGGGGCCGCCACGGCCCTATGAGGGGCGCTTCGGCCTGTTCGCCTCCCATCTGCAGGAACGGGCGCCGGCCGATCTCTCCCGCTGTGCCGCGCATCTCGGGGAGGTGTGGGAGATGCGCAACGTGGCGCTGAAGCCCTATCCCTGCTGCCATTTCAACCATGCCTTCGCCGATGCGGCGCTGGCGCTGCGCGCGGCGCATGGGCTGCGGCCGGAGGAGATCGCACGCATCACCTGCCGCATCCATGAGGGCCAGGTGAAGGTCGTGTGCGAGCCCGAGGCGGCGAAGCGGGCACCGGCCAATTCCTACGAGGCGCAGTTCAGCGTGCACTACGCCGTCTGCGCCGCGCTGGTGCGCGGCCGCTTCGGCCTGGACGACCTGGAGGAGGAGGCGATCCAAGACCCGGAGATCCTCTCCCTGATGGCGCGCACCGGCTACGAGACCGACCCGACCAGCCGCTTCCCGCGCTACTACGGCGGCGAGGTGGTGGTGGAACTGCGGGACGGCCGCGTGCTGCGCCACCGCGAGGAGATGAACCGCGGCTCCGACGGCAACCCGCTGTCGCAGGCGGATGTCGAGCGGAAATTCCTCGACAATGCCCGCCGCGTGCTCTCGGCCGCGCGGGCGCAGCAGGTGCTGGACCTGGCGATGACGCTGGACCGCGCGCCGGGCACGGAGGCGCTGACCGACGCGCTGTCGGGCTGAGCGCGGCCCGTGCTTGACCCCTGATTTGTCCGGACGCATCCTCGCCTCCGGACAAGGCGCCGCGAAGCGCCGGTAGCGGAGGATGGCGTCCTGGACATGCAAGCCGGCGCGGCGCCGCCCCTGCGCGGCAATTTCCTGGAGGATTTCTCCGTCGGCCGGCGCTTCGAGCACTGGCCCGGCCGCACCATCACGGATGCCGACAACATCCAGTTCAGCCTGCTGACCATGAACCAGCACCCGATGCATTGCGACCAGGCCTTCGCGGCGCGGTCGGAATTCGGCAGGCCGCTGGTGAACTCGGCCCTGACCCTCGCCATCGTCGTCGGCATGACGGTCGCCGACATCTCCTTCAACGCCATCGCCAATCTGGGCTGGTCGGAGATCCGCCTGACCGCGCCGGTCTTTCCCGGCGACACGATCTATGCGCGGTCCGAGGTGACGGCGGTGCGGCCGAGCGCCAGCCGGCCCGGCCAGGGGATCGTCACCACGCGGACCGAGGGCTTCAAGGCGGACGGCACCGTCTTCCTGACCTTCGAGCGTTCCGCCCTCGTCCCGCGGCGGCCGGCATGACACAAGCCGCCGCGCGGGAGGCCGCGGAGCAGGAGCGGCTGGTCCTCGACGCCGTGGACCGCTTCCTCGAACGCCATGTGCGCCCGGTGGCGTCGGCGCTGGAACATGCGGACGAATACCCGCACGAGATCGTCGAGCGGATGAAGGAGCTCGGCCTGTTCGGCGCCGTGATCCCGGCGGCGCATGGCGGGCTCGGGCTCAGCCCCTCCACCTATGCCAAGGTGATCGAGCGCATCTCGCGCGAATGGATGTCCATCTCGGGCATCATCAACTCCCACCTCATCATGGCCCATATCGTCGCCCGCACGGGGACGAAGGCGCAGAAGGCGGCGCTGCTCCCGCGCTTCGCCACCGGGGAGTTGCGCGGCGGCCTGGCGCTGACCGAGCCGGATTGCGGCACCGACCTGCAGGCCATCCGCGCCACCGCCCGGCGGGAGGGCGAGGACTACATCGTCAACGGCACCAAGACCTGGATCAGCAACGGCATCCACGGCACCTGCTTCGCCCTGCTGGTCAAGACCGACCCGACGGCCGAGCCGCGCCATCGCGGCATGTCCATGTTCATCGCCGAGAAGGGGCCGGGCTTCGCGGCGTCCCGCAAGCTGAAGAAGCTGGGCTACAAGGGCATCGACAGCGCCGAGCTGGTCTTCGAGGATTTCCGCATCCCCGCCTCCCGCCTGATCGGCGGGGTGGAGGGGCGGGGCATGGCCTGCGCCATCGCCGGGCTGGAACTCGGCCGGGTGAACGTCGCCGCGCGCGGCGTCGGCATCGCGCAGCGCGCGCTGGACGAGGCGCTGCGCTACTCGCAGCAGCGATCGACCTTCGGCAAGCCGATCCACCAGCACCAGGCCATCGCCCTGAAGCTGGCCGACATGGCGGTGCGGACGGAAGCGGCGCGGCTGCTGACCGAGAAGGCCGCGCAGGCGCTGGACCGCGGCGACCGCGCCGATCTCGAAGCCGGGATGGCCAAGCTCTTCGCCACCGAGGCGGCGCTGGAGAATGCCACGGAGTGCATGCGCATCCATGGCGGCTATGGCTACAGCCCGGAATTCGTGGCGGAACGGCTCTACCGCGACGCGCCGCTGCTGGTGATCGGCGAAGGCACGAACGAGATCCAGCGCCTGGTCATCGCCAAGCGGCTGATCGAGCAGGCGCCGCCGTGACCGCGGCGCCGCTGGCGGGCGTGACCGTCCTCGCCGTCGAGCAGTATGGCGCCGGCCCCTTCGGCACCATGCTGCTGGCGGATCTCGGCGCCGAGGTGATCAAGATCGAGAACCCCGCCGAGGGCGGCGATGTCGGCCGCAAGGTCGGCCCCTATGCCTTCGGCCCGGGCGAAAGCCATTTCCACCACGCCTTCAACCGCAACAAGCGGTCCCTGACGCTGAACCTGAAGCACCCGGAGGGCATGGCGATCCTGCGGGAGCTTGCCGCCGGCGCCGACGCCATCCTCGACAACCTGCGCGGTGACCTGCCGGAGCGGCTCGGCCTGACCTATGACGGTCTGAAGGACATCAACCCGCGCATCGTCTGCGCGCATCTCTCGGCCTATGGGCGGGAAGGGCCACGCAAGGCCTGGCCCGGCTACGACTACCTGATGCAGGCCGAGGCCGGCTATTGCAGCGTGACGGGCGAGCCGGATGGGCCGCCGGCGCGCTTCGGCCTTTCGGTCGTGGACATGATGACCGGGCTGATGGCCGGCTTCGCCCTGCTCTCCGGCATCGTCGGCGCGCGCGCCACCGGGCGGGGCATGGACCTCGACGTCTCGCTCTTCGACACGGCGCTGCACAATCTCAGCTACCTCGCCACCTGGGCGCTGAATGGCGGCCATGCGCAGGGGCGGGAACCGCGCGGCGCGCATCCCTCGCTCACACCCTCCCAGCTCTACCGCACCGCGGATGGCTGGCTCTTCATCATGTGCAACAAGGAGAAATTCTGGCCAGCGCTGTGCGAACGGATCGGCCGGCCGGACTGGGCGACGGACCCGCGCTTCGCCAGCGCCCGCGACCGGCTGGCGCACCGCGAGTTGCTGACGGAGATGCTGGACGGCGTGCTGGCCACGGCCCCCACGGCGGCCTGGATCAGCCGCTTCGCCGGCGCGGTGCCGGCCGCGCCGGTGCTCGACATCGCCGATGCCCTCGCCACGCCCTTCGTAGCGGAGCGCGGCAATGTCGCCGATTTCGCCCGGCGGGAAGGCGGCATGCCGGTGCGCATGCTGCGTGGCCCCGTCCGCGTCGACGGCGCCTGGCCGCGAACTGAGGCCGCGCCGGCGCTCGGCGCCGATACCGACCGGCTGCTCGCCTCGCTGGGCCGCGGCCCCGAGGCAATTCGCGCGCTTCGCAGCAAGGGGACCGTCTGAGATGACCACCCGCCGCGCCACGCTGCTCGCCCTGGGCGCCACCCTCGCCCGCCCGGCCATGGGGGCGGAACCCGCCTACCCGTCGCGGCCGGTGCGGATTGTCGTACCCTTCCCACCAGGCAACCTCAGCGACCTGATCGCCCGCGTGCTGGCGGAGGAGATGCAGGCGCGGCACGGGGTGCAGGTGGTGGTGGACAACCGCGCCGGCGCCACCGGGGCCATCGGCATCCAGGCCGTCACGCGGTCGGAGTCCGATGGCCACACGCTGCTGCTCTCCTCCAACTCCCCGCTCGCGGTGAACCCGGCGATCACGCCGAACCTGCCCTTCGACGTCACGCGCGACCTAGTGCCGGCATCGCTGATCGGCTGGACCAGCTTCCTGATCTGCGTGCCGCCCGACTTCCCCGCCCGCACCCTGGCCGAGGCGGTGGCCTGGATGCGGGCGAACCCCGGCAAATTCATCGCGGCCAATCCGGGCACGGGCACAGCCGGCCACCTGATGACGGAGATGTTCGCCCGGCTGACCGGTGCACGGATGGAGCAGCTGCCCTATCGCGGCAGCGCCCAGGCGCTGCTGGACCTGTCGCAGAACCGCGTGCAGTTCATGATCGACGCGATGAGCAGTTCCCTGCCGCAGGTGCAGGGCGGGCGGGTGAAGGCGCTGGCGGTGCTGCAGGGCCGCCGCTCCGCGCTCGCCCCCGACATTCCGGCGATGCCGGAAGCCAGCGTGCCGGAGGTGGCGGAGTTCGAGAGCTTCGGCTGGGCCGGGCTGCTGGCGCCCGCCGGCACGCCCGCCGCGGCGACCGGCTACTGGACCCGCACGCTGAATGCGCTGCTGCGCGACCCGGGCTTCGTGCGCCGCCTTGCCGCGCAGAACGTGGAAGCGGCGCCGCCCGGCGGGGCGGAGAAGCTGGCGGAGCTCCTGGCCGGCGACCTCGCGCGCTGGACCAGGCTGGCGCGCGAGGCGAACATCTCGGGCTCCTGAACCGCCGGTCAGGCGTAGCGCCGCTGCGCCTCCCGCACATGGCCTGAGGGCAGCGCTTCCAGCCCCGGATCCTCCGGCAGCTCGACGCCGAAATGGCGGCGCAGCACGTCCTGGATCAGCTCGTAGCAGCTGCCGATCCGCACCACCTCCATCGTCGTGAAGTCGATCATGGTCGAGGATCGCCGGTAGCGGTGGTATTTCTGCAGCCCGTAATCGATCACCAGCTCGGCGCAGCCGCGGATCTCGGGCTGCACATCCTCCGCGCGGAAGCGCGTGCCGGTGCCGGTCAGGTTGGCGGAGGAGCCGAAGAGCGGCTGGCCCTCGGCCGCGGCCAGCGTCGCCATCGCATGTTCCAGCGCACCGACATTCATCAGCACCGCCAGCGTGCCGCCCTCGGTGCTCGCCGCCAGCGCCTCCTCGCCCAGCGCGCGCAGCAGCGGGTGGTCGGTGCGGTAGGGACCGACCGCCGAGATGGGCAGGTCGTAATCTTCGACCAGGGCGCGGATCATGGTGTTGGCGCGGTCGGGCAGCGCGTGCACATCCTCATGGATGGCCAGGCTGCCGAGCATGGCGTTGCGCTTGTGCGTGCCCCGGCCCTTGGCGCGGAACATGCGTGTCAGTGCGGCCTCGCAGCCCGCCGCCCCGGCATAGCCGACATCGGTCGGCAGGATGACGACGCCACCGCCCTTCACCACATCCACGGCACGCCGGGCATCGCCCTGCAAGTCGAGCACCCTTGCCATTGCAGCGTCTCCCCCCAGCCTGGCGCGTCACGTCGCCTGCGGCCGCATCATCCGGTGCCGCGGCGCCGGGAAAAGCTTACGCCAGGCCCCGCACCGCGCAACGCCGCCAGGCCTCTGCCGCATGCCCAGGCCCCCTGCCCAGCGCCCCTGTGGGCCGCCGCGGCAGGCGGGGTCAGCCCCCGTCCCCAAGCCCCGTTCCGGCCTCGACCTCGCCTCGCGCCCATGCTGCCATAGATTGTACCTGTCGTTTCGCCACAACCCTGAACTGCAGGCCGGGGATGTGCGATGGAAGCAGCATGGAGCACAGGAGGCACCATGCGCCGACGGTTGGCGAACGGGAATGGCTGGACAGGCGACAGGACCGGGCTGCATCCCGACGAGACCCCGCCGCCGCAGGCGTTGCAGGAAACGCTGCGCTGCTTTGTCTGCCGCAAGAGGCTGAGGGCGCGCCCGAAGGCCGGGCCCGCCGACGCATCCGGCGGAGAATGGCTGTGGCCGGTGCGGGTCTGCAGCGCGCGGTGCGCGGCAGACCCGTTGTGGTCCGGCGGCTGTTCCTCCCATGCGGGCTGGTAGCCGCCGGCTTCCGCCAGCCCGGGTGGGGTCGCGCGGCGCAGGCCTTGCGCCCCGCCGCACTCGGCCCTAGCCGCCGTAGAACAACGCCTCGTTGTCCCAGTTCACGTCCAGCCCGGCGCCCTGCAGGATGATGTGCATGTCGGCCGCGCCATCGAAATGGCCGCTGCTGTCGGCGATGTCGATCAGCACCCGGGTAGCGGTCACCAAGCCGTCGCCGTTCCAGTTCAGGACATGCAGATCCTTCTCGTAGCGGATGGAGAGAGCCAGCATGCCGGGATCGGTGTCCGTGGCCTTGGCCGAACCGTTGCCGAGGAACTGCACCTTGCCGGGGGCGACGCCCTGGAAGGTGATCCGGTCGCCCAGGCTGAAATCGGTGATGTAGTCCCGCGCCGATTGGCCGGTGCCGGATTCCCGGATCAGCCCTGCACGGCTCGTTCCCTCATAGATGAAGTTGTCGAATTCCGCGCTGCCGGACATGAGGTCGCCATCGCCCCCGCCGACCAGGATCGCCGTCCCCAGGTAGCGTGCGCTGGCATAGTCCGTCGCTTCGGATACATCCGCGCCCAGGATGGTATCCTTGCCGTCGCCGCCGAAAAGGGTGTCCGCGTCGGCGCCGCCCCGGATGAAGTCGCTCCCGGCGCCGGCGAAGACCACGTCGCGGCCGGTGCCGGCATCGATGACATCGTCGCTGAGATTGGTCCAGGCGGTGTCGTCGCCGTCGCCCAGGCTCAGATTGTTGCGTCCCATCGTGCCGTAGATGGTCTGGCTGCCCGGGCTGGCCGTCACGGTCATGGTGTCGCCCGTGTCGTTCCGCCAGGCCAGCAGGCCGAAGATGTCGGCATGCGCGGGGTCCAGCCCAGTCTGCGCGGCATGGACCGCCGCGGCCGAGCCGCCGAGATGGATCTGGTCGGCCCAGGCGAGGGACCCATGGGCCGCAGCGGCATTGGTGAAGTCGGCGACATCGCCAAGGACGCCGTAGCGCGTGCTCGCGCCCAAGGTCGCGGCGTCGCCGTAGATCGGCTCCAGGTTGTCCCAGAAGGTCATGGCATCGGCCACGCCGAAGCGGCCGATCACGACGATCTCCGACGCATGGTGGCTGCCGCCCAGCGCGGGGTCGGCATTGCCCGCGGCGAAGGCCAGCTCCGCCGGCGTGCCACCACCCATCGCCGCCATGATGCCGCTTGCGGTGTCCTGCACGCTGAAGCGGTAGCTCACCCCGGTGTCGCCCGCGCTTTCGGGATGCGCGTCGACGAAGCTGTTCAGCTGCGCCGCCGTGCCCTGGATAGCATCGATCTCCGTACGGCCCTGATGCGTGAAGCCCAGGACGGTTTCCGCCTCCGTCGTGGTCAGCGCCGGGGGCCAGCCGGCATGCCCGAAGACGCGGATATCGGTGGCGGCGGCGCGCGCCGCAGCATCCATCCCGACCACGCCCTCGTAGCTGTCGGCGATGTCGTAATGGACATCGCCCGCGCTGCCGTCCCGCGCCAGGATGGCCGGCGCCAGGCTGGCATCGACCGGCGCCGTCGCCCACAGGTCCACGGCTGCGGTGACAACCGCCGCATCGCCCGCGGCGATGTTGCCGCCGCTGTCCGCGATGTCATAGACCGCCGCGGCATTGCCGGCATGGATGAGGCCCGCCTGCCAGACCAGGGCGGCGGTGATGGCCTCGACCGCGCTGGCCTGCCCCAGGATCGCCGCGACCTCGGGGGACGCCGCTGCCAGGTTGTCGGCGGTGTCGCGCAGCGTGAAGGTCAGGGCGGCGATGTCCAGGGCATCGCCATGGGAATCCTGCAGGTTCGCCTGGTGCAGGAGGCCCTGCACCTGCCCGACCGTCACCTGGCCGAGATCGTCGTCGAGCAGCCGGAGCGTGACGGCATCGTCCCGCCAGGGGGCGGCGTCATCCGCCAGCAGGTTCTGCCAGGTGTCGGCGATCGTCGCGGCGTGCACCGCGGCGATGCCATTGGCGGCGTCCAGCGCGACCAGGTCTGGGATGGTGACGGTGTCCTCGACCGTCACCTCCACACCCGGCATGACGGCACCGACCGGCGTCCCGCCGGCGAACAGATGCGCCCCAATATCCGAGATTGCGGCATAGGTGAGCGCGCCGCCGCCATTGAGGGCATCAATCGCGGCAAGCTGCGCGACCGTCGCCGCATCGGTCACCGTCACATCCGTGCCGTCCTGGACGAAGCCGCCGGCATTCGCCAGCAGCGCCGAGGCGGTGTCGGCGACGGCGGTGCAGGTCACCACGCCCGGCGTGGCCGCGGACAGCATGGCCAAGTCGGACAGGCTCGCGGCATCGGTCACGGTGACCGCGACCGCATCGGCAAGGACGGAAGCGGCACCCGGCGCGACGAGATGGCCGATGCTGTCCTGCAGGGCATGGGCACCGCTGATGGTGACAGGCGCGGCCTGCGCGACCGAAAGGGTCAGGACCGCGCCATCCGCCACCACGAAGTGGTCGACCGGCCCGAGGCCGGCCTGGCCCGAGGCATCGAGATCCTCGGCGACATGCGCGGTGACCAGCAGCCCGGGTGCCAGGCCGGAAAGGTCATCCGCCGCATGCAGGGCACGCGCCGTCACCGCCCCGGTGCCGAGCACGACCTTGCCGGAGAGATCGGCGGCGCGAGCCTCGAGGTCGGCGGCGCCGAGGTCCAGCGTGCCGGCCGAGGCATAGTGCAAAAGCGTCGCGTCCCGGCCCTCGCGGGCGAATTGCGCGTCGTCGCCCAGCACGGTGAGGAGGATGGGTCCGGTCGCCGTGCCGCCGAAGCGCACGACCCCGCCCACCAGGTCCACGGTGAAGGTCGGGGGATGCGGCTCGCGGCCTTCGCCCTGGCCATATTCCAGGAAATGCAGCAGCGGGTTGATGCCGGCCGCCGCCACGTCCGGGTTCGCGGCCAGGTAGAAGGCCGTGTCGAAGGCGGGGGACGGGTTCCGTCCTTCCTGCGCACCCCAGCGCAGATAGTGCTGCAGCGGGTCGACGCCGGCGGCCGCGACATCGGGATTGGCGGCGAGGTAGTCATGCGCCGAGAAGAAGGGGTTGGGATCGCGCCCTTCCCGCGCGCCGGAGGTCAGGTAGTGCAGCAGCGGATTGACGCCCGCGGCGGCGACGTCCGGGTTGTGCGCCAGGTAGAAGGCCCCGTCGAAGAGCGGCGAAGGGCTCCGCCCCTCCTGCGCGCCCCAGTCCAAGTAGTGCTGCAGCGGGTCGATCCCGGCCGCCGCGACGTCCGGGTTCTGCGCCAGATAGAAGGACGTCGAGAACAACGGGTTCGGATCGTTGCCGACCTTCCATCCCTGGCTTGCGTAATGTTCGGCTGCCGTCAGCCCGGATGTTGCGGCTTGCGGATATTCCCGGAAGTAGAACTCGGAATCGACCAGCAGCGAGAGAACCATGGGAGTATTCGGCAAGACGACAGCCCTTCAATGGCGATGGAGAACCGCCATCCTCTGTCGCGGAGAACGGTTAACACTGATTGAAAATTCGGGAGATCAAGCAACCCAGACTGGTGGGCAGCCGGGCAGGCATGCCCTCACTTGGCCCCTTTGCGTATCGAGATTTATTATCAACGGTATTTTGTCGTAATAATTTTCAGCCCCCTGCCGTCCTCGCCGCCCGGTGCCCGACCGCGCCGGCCTGCGCCGGGACATCGGCCCCGAACCCGGGGCTCGAAGCGACCACCATCCGCGGCGGAACAGGCAGGCCGCGCCGTGGCTTGGCCTGTCGCAGGGCTCCATGCCCCGGACCCGGCATGGCCCGCCGCGATCCGCCCCTGCCGCCAGGGGCACACCGGCGGCGATGCGTCAGAAGGCGGCGACCAGCGCGATGCCGGCGACCATCAGCACCCCGCCCAGCACGCGGCCGAGATTGAGCCCGTGCTCCGGCATGCCGAGCAGGCCGAAATGGTCGATGGCCAGCGACATCAGGATGTTCGCGGTGATGGTCAGGCCGCCGAACACGCCGGCGCCCACCCGGTCGACGAAGAGCAGCCCGGCCACCACGGCAAAGGCGCCGATCACCCCGCCAAGCGGCGCCCACCAGGGCATCCCGGCGACGCCGGCGGCGGTCGGCATCGGTCGCGGCAGGCAGAGGAACAGGATGCCGAGCAGGGCGACCACCGGCAGGAAGGACACCACGCTGGCGAGCCAGGGATTGCCCAGCGCCTGGCGCAGCGCGCCGTTCATCGGTGGCCCCCAGGCCTGCAGCGCGCCGCAGGCGAGGATGAGGGGATAGAGCCAGGCGGCGCCGATGGTCTGCATGGGATCCGGTGTCTCCGTGTGGGCGGCAGGCATGACGGCAGCGACCCTGCACTGGAACGCGCAGGGCAAGGGGCGAGGCGCGGGGGCATCCATCCCGACGCCCTCAGCCGGGGAGGAGCAGGCCCGCCAGGGCGAGCAGCAAGGCAGGCGGCATCACCAGCGCGCCGAGCCTGAAGAAGGCCGGGGCGCTCACCGCCAGCCCGTCCCGCCGCAGCGCGACCAGCCAGAGGATGGTGGCGAGCGAGCCGGTAACCGAGAGGTTTGGGCCAAGGTCGAGGCCGATGAGCATCGCGGCGCGCACCGTCTCCGGCACCTCCGCCAGCTCGACCACCCGTCCCGCGACCAGGCCGACGGGCAGGTTGTTCGCCAGGTTGCAGCCGAGCGCGATCAGGATGCCCGCGCCCCAGCCGGCCAGCGGTTCCGACTGCCGCACCGCGTCCAGCAGCAGCCCGGCGAGCAGGCGCGTCACGCCGGTCCGCTCCAGCGCCTCCACCAGCACGAACAGGCCGGCGACCAGCGGCAGCACGCCCCAGGCGATGCCCCGCGCCACCTCCCGCAGGCCGCAGCGGGACCGCAGCAGGACCAGCCCCGTCGTGGCGGCGCCCGCCAGGAAGGTCGGCAGGCCGAGCTGCACGTCGTAGGCCGAGGCGGCGAGCAGCGCCGCCGCGGTGGCGGCGATGCCCCAGGCGGCCAGCCGCCCGCCGGCCGGCAGCGCCGGCACCGTGATGTCGGAGGAAACCGCCTCCCGCAGCGCCGCCCGCTGCGTCCAGCGCAGCACCAGGAAGGTCGCGCCGATGGCCAGCAGGGACGGCAGGGCGTAGCGCGGCAGCCATTCGAGCAGCGGCGGCATCGCGCGGCCATAGATCACCAGGTTGGCGGGGTTGGAGATGGGCAGCACGAAGCTCGCGGCATTGGCGACGAAGGCGCAGGCCAGCAGGTAGGGCAGCGGGTCGCGCGCCCGGGCCGCCCGCGCCACCGCTGCCACCGCCGGGGTCAGCACCACCGCCGTCGCGTCGTTCGACAGGAACACCGTGACCAGCGTGCCGACGGCATAGACCAGCGCGAAGAGCCGCGTCGCCGAGCCCCTGGCCTGCCGCGCCGCATGCGCCGCCAGCCAGTCGAACAGGCCTTCCAGCCGGGCCACCTCGGCCAGCAGCATCATGCCGGCGAGGAAGAGGTAGACATCCAGGCCCTTGCCGATGCCCTCGAGCACCTCGGCCGGGGTGAGCAGGCCGAGCGCCGTCAGCAGCGCCGCGCCGGCGACCGCCCAGACCCATTCCGGCCAGGCGAAGGGGCGCAGGATCACGCCCGCGGTCGCGGCGGCGGCGATGCCCCAGGTGACCCACGCGGCGAGGGAGGCGGTGGCGATCACGCCGCGCTGCCCTCCACCAGGGCACCGGACCGCCGCGATCCGCCTGCGGCGGCGGTCCGCGTTTCCGGCATCGCCAGCCAGAACAGCAGGCCGCCGGCCGCCGCCACCCCGGCCAGGGACAGGAAGGCGGCGTCGTACCCGGCCTGCACCGTCACCCAGCCGGCGGCGGCGTTGCTGAGGGACGCGCCGATACCCTGGGCGGTGGCGACCGCGCCGAGGCTGACGTTGAAATGCCCGGTGCCCCGCGTCAGGTCGGCCACGACGATCGGCAGCAGCGCGCCGAACAGCCCGGCGCCGACGCCGTCCATCGCCTGCACCGCCAGCAGCCAGTACGGATCGTCGGAGAGCGTGTAGAGCGCGCCGCGCGCCGCCAGCACCGCGAAGCCGGCGAGGAAGAGCGGCTTGCGCCCCCAGGCATCGGCCCGGGCGCCGACCAGCCAGGCCATCGGCACCATCACCAGCTGCGCGCCGACGATGCAGGCCGAGAGCAGGGCGGTGCCGCGGTTCAGGTCCTGCTGCGCCAGCTTCTGCCCGACCAGCGGCAGCATGGCGGCATTGGCGACATGGAACAGCGCCATGCTGACGGCGAAGACCAGCAGGGGGCGGCAGGTCAGCAGCGCCCGCCAGGCGGAAGGCTGCTCGCGCCCGCCGCCTTCCGCCGCGCCGTCCAGCCCGCGCGCCAGGTCGTGATCGATCGCCTTGCCCGGGATGGCGAGGACGGCGCCGAGGCTTGCCAGCGCCATCCCGCCGAGCAGGAAGAAGACCGCGATCGGCCCCCACCACAGCGACAGGACGCCGGCGCCGAGTGCGGCGAAGGCGTTGCCGGCATGGTTCCAGGCCTCGTTGCGGCCGGTGCGCCGGGTGAAGGCGGCATGGCCGACCAGGCCGAGGGTGATGGCGGCGATGGCCGGCGGGAAGACCGCCGAGGCGGCGCCGCTGGCGACCTGCGCCGCCGCGACCGGCCAGAAGCTCGGCCAGACCGGGATCGCCAGGCAGACCGAGGTCACCATGATGGCGGCCAGGGCGAGCAGCCCGCGCTTGGCGCGCAGCCCGTCCACCAGCGCCCCGGCCGGCACCTGGGCGAGCAGCCCGGCGACGCCGGCGATGGACAGCACGAGGCCGGTCTCCGCCTGGTCCCAGTGATGCACCGCGAGGAGGTAGACCGCGAGATAGGGGCCGAGCCCGTCACGGACATCGGCGAGGAAGAAGTTCAGCGCGTCGAGGGCACGGGCGGTGCGCATGGATGTGCCTCCGCGCTCAGCCGCGCGGCGGCCGCGGCCTGCCGCCCTCCGGCCCGCGCTCGTCCCGCGGCGGCGGCGGCATCCGGCCGATCTCGGCCAGCCGGTCCGGGTTGGGGCCGATCGCATCCACCTCCAGCACCGTGCCGAGCGGGGTGGCGAGGCCGGCGCCGCGCGCGGCGACCGCCTGGCCGGGACGGAGGAGGTCGGCGAAGCGCTCGGCCGCCGGCGGCGGCAGGCGGAGCTGGGTGCCGTCCTCCAGCACGGCGCCGTTGACCTCCCCGCGCGGGCCGCGCAGCGGCATCTGGACGCGCCCCTGGACATCCAGCGCCCGCAGGGCACCGCGCGGGCCGCCCTGGTCCACCACCGGCGGCCCGCCCGCCTCCCGCGCCACGGAGACGGCGGCGACCAGCGGCGCGCCGAGCGCCCGCAGCCCGCGCACCGTCACCGCCTCGCCGGGGCGCAGGGCATAGACGAGCTGGGTGGAGAGATGCGGCGGCACATGCACCTGCGTGCCGTCCTGCAGCAGGAAGCCGTCCACCTCGCCGCGCGGCGTCAGGGTGAAGCGGGCGATCACCCCGCGGGTCTCCGGCAGCTGCGCCAGGTCGAAGCCGGCGGCGCCGAAGGCGGGCGGCGCGGCAGGCTGCGCGCCGGCCAGTGCCAGGGGCAGGGCGATCGCCAGGGCGGCGGCGGCCAGGACGGCGGGGCGGAACCTCGGCATGGTGGTGTCTCCTTCACCGGCCACCGCGTCGCGGCGGTCCTGCGACGCGGTGGCCGGTGAAGGAGAGCGCAAGGCGCGTGCCAGGCCCGGCAGCGAGGCGGAACAGGGGGTTAGGACGCGGCGCCCGCTGGCGCGGCGTCTTCCGTCCGGACAGCCTCCGTCCGCTCGGCGGACAGCGCGTCCAGCCCGAACTGGCGCAGCTTGGCGTAGAGGAGCTGCCGGTGGATGCCGAGCCGCCGCGCCGCCTCGGCGCGGTTGCCGCCGGTCTCGCGCAGCGCCCGCAGCAGCATGGCGCGCTCCAGCCGGGCGATGGCGGTGGGCAGGTCGCCCGCCAGCCAGTCCTCGGTGCCCGCCGGCGGCGCGATGGCGCCGAGGAAATCCAGGTCCGCCGCGCCGATGACGGCGCCCTGGCCCAGCGCGGCGGCACGCTCCATGGCGTTGCGCAGCTCCCGCGCATTGCCGGGCCAGGGATGCGCCAGCAGCCGCGACGCCGCATCGGCGGCCAGCTGCCGCCGGCCGGGCAGGCGGGCCAGGAAATGCTCGGCCAGCGGCACCAGGTCGGCCGGCCGCTCCCGCAGCGGCGGCAGGTGCACCGGCACCACCGCCAGCCGGTAGTAGAGATCCTCGCGGAAGGCGCCCTCCCTCACCCGGGCGGGAAGGTCGCGATGGGTCGCCGCGACGATGCGCACATCCACCCGCACCGGCCGGCCGCCCAGCGGCGTCACCTCCCGCTCCTGCACCGCGCGCAGGATCTTCGCCTGCATGGCGAGGTCCATGTCGCCGACCTCGTCGAGGAAGAGCGTGCCGCCATGCGCCTCGCGGAAGGCGCCGCGGCGCTCGGCCAGGGCGCCGGTGAAGGCGCCGCGGGCATGGCCGAACAGCTCGGCTTCCAGCAGGTCGGGCGGGATGGCGGCGCAGTTCAGCGCGACGAAGGGCCCGGCGGCCCGGCGGCCGAAGCGGTGCAGCGCGCGGGCCACCACCTCCTTGCCCGTCCCGGTCTCGCCGGTGACCAGCACCGTCGCATCGCCATCGGCGACCCGGCCGATGGTCTTCTGCACCGCCCGCATCGCCGCGCTGACGCCGACCAGCGCCTCCGCATCCTCCGCCGCCGCGGCGTCCTGGGGCGGCGGCGCATCGGGGCGGAGCATGCGGCCGAGCAGCTCGGCGATGTCGGCCCGGCCGACCGGCTTGGTCAGGTGGTCGAAGGCGCCGAGGCGCATGGCCTCGATGGTGTTGGAGGCGGAGGCATAGGCGGTCAGGATCGCCACCGGCGGGGCGCCGCGCCGGGCGCGCAGGCGCCGCAGCACCTCCAGGCCATCCAGCGCCCCGGGCATCCGCAGGTCGAGCAGCACCGCGGCGATGCCCGGCCCCGCCGCGGCCAGCGCCGCCTCGCCATCCGCCGCTGCCACGACCTCGTGCCCGAGATCGGCCACGGCCTCGGCCAGGCCCTCGCGCACGCCCGCGTCATCGTCGGCGATCAGGATGCGGGCCATGCGTCGGCTTGTCCCTCGGGCAGGATGATCTCGATGGTCGTGCCATCGCCGCGGTGCAACGCGCGGACCCGCCCGCCGTGCGCCTCCGCCGCTTCCCGCACCTGCGCGAGGCCGAGGCCGGTGCCCCCCGGCCGGCCCGAGGCGAAGGGCTCGAAGAGATGCGGGCGGAGCGACTCCGGCACGCCGCGCCCGGTATCGGCCACCGACAGCACCAGGGCATCGGCGTCCCGGCGCGCCCCGACCACGACGCGGCCGCCGGGCGGCGTCGCCTGCAGGCCGTTGAGGATGAGGTTGTCGAGCGCCCGTTCCAGCCGCCCGCGATCCAGCGCGGCGGCCGGGACCGGCGCATCCTCCGCCGCCAGCGCGACGCCGGCCGCGGCGGCCTGCTCCCGGTAGAAGGCGACGCGGCCGCGCAGCAGGGCGGCCGGATCCGTCGCCTGCCGGCGCAGCGGGGCGCCGCCACGGGCGGCGGCGAGCAGGTCGCGCGTCAGCGTATCGAGCCGGCCGACCTGGCCCAGCACCGCCTCGAGCGCGCGGGCCATGCGGTCGGGGTCGCGCGCCGCCAGGGCGTTCTCCGCCTTCAGCCGCATGGCGGCGATCGGGTTGCGCACCTCATGCGCCACGCCCGCCGCCACCCGGCCGAGCCCGGCGAGGTGCTCGGCCTCGCCGGCCCG
>NZ_SMOA01000210.1 GCF_004353985.1 Paracraurococcus ruber
CTGCTGCGGTCATACCGACCGCGGTTCTCCGGCGTCCACATCCCGCCAAATCGCGCACCACCCGCCGCAACCCGCCAGTCACAACCGATTCAGATGACTCACCATGTTCCCGGATGGACACATAGAGACCAAGCCCTTCGATCTCGCAGAGTACCTCGACAACTAGGAGAGCCGTCTGGAATACTTGCGGCGATCCTTCGCCAGCGACGACCCGGCGGACATCGCCGAGGGCCTCGGTACCGTAGCCCGCGCCATCGGCATGAGCCGGATCTCCAGCGAGACCGGGCTCGCCCGGCCGGCGCTCTACCTGGCGATTACCGGGGGACGGCAAACCCGTCGCTCGCCAGGGTGGCGAAGATACTGAGCCGCATGAGGTTGCGGCTCACCGTCGAACCGGCCTGCTCCGATGCCACCTGAGCGGGTAGGGCACCCCCGCGACGATTGAGTCACCCCGATGAAGCTTGCGGGAAGCGGGATTATGCCAGCCAAAACAGACTGGCTGACTTGATTGGCGTTGCGCGGCGCTGCCATGTACCGGAGGGAGACCCTCCATGTCGGACTCGAATTTCAAGCGGGCCAGCAAGTTCATCGCTTTGGTCTTGCGCCATAAGCCGGAAGTGGCCGGCCTGACGCTTGATGCTGAGGGTTGGGCACCAGTCGATCCATTACTGCGCAGCCTCGACGCATCTGGACGCCCGCTGTCCCGATCAGAACTCGTAGCCCTCGTCGCGGCGGACGAAAAGGGCCGCTACGCTTTCTCACCCGACGGCGAGCGTATTAGGGCGCAGCAGGGCCACAGCGTGGCAGTAGACCTCAAGCTTACGGCCGCCTCGCCGCCTTCGAAACTCTACCACGGCACGGTCCGGGGTGCGCTTGCCGCCATTCTTGCCGAGGGGCTGAGCAAGATGGGGAGAAACCACGTCCACCTGTCGCCCGACATCGAAACCGCTACAAAAGTTGGTGCCCGTCGGGGCAAGCCCGCAATCCTCGAAGTGGACGCGGCGGCGATGGCAGCCGACGGTCATGTCTTCTTTCGTAGCGAGAACGGGGTGTGGCTTACTGAGGCGGTACCGCCCAGCTATCTGCTGCGCCATCGATAAGACCTTATCGAAGTGCGGCATGCCAGAGGCCTACGATTATGGCAGCACTTTCTGACTTGCGGGAAAAGCGGGTTACCGCAAGCCAGAAGCCGCTCCGCGGGCGCGCCGCCGTGCTATCCTGGCTGCCAGCACAGCGGGCAGGGGCATGCCGGACAGCGTAAAGCGGGAGCATCAGGCCGAACGGCTCCAGGCCATCCGCTTGCGGTTCACCATCAACACCTATCTCGAGGACCAGGGCATCACCACGCCGGCGGCGATCGGCGCCGCCACTGGCCTGCCGCCCGCCGAGGCTGCCCGGCTGCTCTCTCGTCGGCAGTGGCGCGAGGGCGACGTCACCGCCCTGAAAGCCGTCGCCGCGCATCTCGGCCTGGCGGTGTCGCTGGAGGGCCTTGATCCCTGGGCGGAGAAGGGCAGGGGGCGATGAGCGGGGACCTGGTGCCGGCGCCGGCCGTCGCGGAGCGGCCCACGCCAAAGGGCAAGCGGGCGCTGCGCGACGCCCTCGGCTACATCGCCTGCGCCGCCGCCGCCGAGACCCGCCGCGCCTATGCCGGCGACTGGCGCCATTTCGGCGGGTGGTGCCAGCAGACCGGCCTAGCGCCGCTGCCCGCCACCCCGGCCACCATCGCCGCCTACCTCGCCGCCCATGCCGACATCCACGCCCTGGCGACGCTGCGCCGGCGCCTCGCCGCCATCGCCCGGGCACACCGCGAGGCCCGGCACGCCTTCGACAGCCGTGACCCCGCCATCCGCAACGCACTCCGCGGCATCGCCCGCGAGCATACGCGTCCGGCCCGGCAGGCGGCGGCACTCACCACCGCCGAGCTCCGTACCGCAGCCTGGTCCACACCTGCGGGTCCGACCTCGCCGGGCTGCGCGACCGCGCCCTGCTGCTCGGCTATGCCGGGGCGCTGGAGGTGCTGCTGCCGCGCTTCAAAGGCGACCAGGAGGGCGAGGGACAGCGCATCTCCATCAGCCGTGGCAAGGCGCGCGAGCCCTGCCCAGTGCGCGCCATCGAGGACTGGCTGCGGGCAGCGGAGATCCGCTGTCAACGCCGCTTGAAATCTGACCCACATCGTCTTGGTCCGCCGGTCGAAACCTGACCCACCTGATGCCCGGGGGTGGGGCGAGCCCCACCCCCGGGCGGCGCCGTTCAGCGGCCCTCCTTCTTCGCCATCACTCCGGCCCGCCGCTTGTCCTTCAACCGGTAGCTCTCGCCGCTGATCTGCACGACGGTCGCGTGGTGCAGCAGGCGGTCGAGCATGGCCGCCGTCAGCACCGCCTCGCCCGCGAAGGCCTGGTCCCAGCTGCCGAAGGTCAGGTTCGAGGTGAGGATCATGGCGCCGCGCTCGTAGCGCTTGCTCACCACCTGGAAGAACAGGTTGGCCTGCTCGCGGCCCATCGGCAGGTAGCCGATCTCGTCGATGATCAGCAGGCGGTAGATGTTTACCGCCCGGTGCAGCACCTCCTTCAGCCGTCCCTGCCGCTGCGCTGTCTCCAGCAGCAGCACGAGGTCGGCTGCGGTGGTGAAGCGCACCTTCCAGCCGCGCTGGGTGGCGAGGTAGCCGAGCGCGATGGCCAGGTGCGTCTTGCCGACGCCGCTGGGCCCGAGGAAGACCACGTTCTCGGCCCGCTCGACGAAGGCGAGGCTGGCTAACTCGGTGATCTGCTGGCGCGGCGCGCCGGTGGCGAAGCCGAAGTCGTAGCCGTCCAGCGTCTTGATCGCCGGGAACCCCGCGGTGCGGGCGAACATCTCCCGCGCCCTGGTCCGGCGCACCTCGCGCTCGCCCCGCAGGACCTCCTCAAGGAAGTCGCCGAAGGAGGCATCGCGGGCCGCCGCGGCCTGGGCGGCAGCGACGTAGAGGTCCGGCACCGCCGCCAGGCGCAGTTCGGCGCAGAGCTCGCCGAGGCGCTCATGCTGCGTCCCGGTCATGGCGCCGCCCCCGGCAGGCCAGGCGCGACGAACAGCGCGTCGTAGAGGGCCAGCGGGTGCTGCAGCCCGGCGACCGGCGGCCGCGCCGGTGGCGGCGCCTCCGCCACACGGCGGGGCAGCTGGCCGCCGTAGGGCGGCGGGATGGGGCCGAGCGCCGGACGCTCCGCCTCCAGCCGGTCGGCAGGCACCTCGCCGGTCGTGGCGTGCACTCGCGCATTCGCCACCTCGCGCAGCCAGCGACCCACCGCCAGGTTCGCCGCCGCCTGGTCCACTACCAACCCCTCGGCCGCCATCCGGCTCGCCAGCGGCAGCCAGAAACTGCCCCGGAGGTAGCGGATGAAGCGTTCCACCTTGCCCTTGCTCTGCGCCCGATAGGGCTGGCACAGCCGCGGCCGGAAGCCGCAATGCCCGGCGAAGTCGAGGAAGCCGGGCTGGAAGCGGTGCCGTCCGCGGCCATAGCGGTTCCGCTCCAGCACCACGGTGCGCATGTTGTCGTACAGCACCTCCCACGGCACCCCGCCGAAGGCCAGGAAGGCGTGCTCGTGGCAGGCCAGCAGCGTCTCCAGCCGCTCGTCACCGACGAACTCGACATAGGCCGCCCGGCTCCAGCCCAGCGTGGCGACGAACACCGACAGCCGGTCGGCGCCCCGCCGGATCACCGCCCAGTCCACCTGCATCTGCTCGCCGGGCGCGGTCTCGAACCGCACCACCGGCTCGGGCGCCGTCACCGGCCGCAGCCGGGCGAGATGCTCCTTGAGGATGCTGTAGCCGCCTGCATAGCCGCGCTCCCGCAGCTCCCGCAGCAGCACCGTCGCCTCGAGCCGCTCCGGCGCCGCCGTGGCGAGACGTTCGGCAATGTAGCTCTCGAACGCCGACAGCTTTCCAGACCGCGGTGGCCGCGATCGGTACCGCGCCGCCTCCGGATCCCGCAGGTAGCGCCGCACCGTGTTCCGCGAGACGCCCACCTCCCGCGCGATCTCCCGCACGCCCTTGCCGTGCTTGGCCAATACCCGGATCTCCAATGCCAGCTCTCCCCCAAGCATCCGGGCCCCCGTCGCAGTGACAGGGCACCCTAGAACCTGGGTCAGCTTTCAACCGGCGACCGGGTCAGTTTCACTCCGGCGGCTACACCGCTACGGGCCGGTGTTCCGCGGCGTGACCCGGCACGGCACCGTCGAGCCGGGCTGCCTCTCCTTTGTCGACGCAGCCAAAGGGGCACAGGACGCCGTGATACAGCAGCCCTCGCCAGATCTCAGGCTTCTTGCTGCATCTTCACCGGCTGGCCTCTGGTCTGATCGGCAAGCCTGCACATGGCATGCACCACGCGGTTCCTGCCCGCCTGCTTCGCGGCGTAGAGGCACCGATCCGCTGTCCCGGTCAGGTCGGTCGCGCATTCGGCTGCTCCTGCGATGCCGAACAGGACCGTCGCTGCGCCGACGCTGACGGTCACCGCGCCACCCGTGCCACCGTCCGGATGCGCCAGCGCCAGCCTCTCCACGGCGGCGCGTAGCCGCTCGGCGACCTCGGTCGCACCCTGCGCATCGGTGTTCGGGAGCAGCATCACGAACTCCTCGCCGCCATAGCGGGCCACCACGTCACCCGCTCGGCGGACGACGCTGCGCAACGACGCGGCGATCTGCTGCAGGCACCAGTCGCCATGCTGGTGACCTCGGCTGTCGTTCAACGCCTTAAACCGGTCGACATCGATCAGCAGAAGCGAAACTGATCCTCCGGCCCGCCGGCAGCGCCGCCACTCCTGCTCCAGAGCCGCATCGAAGCTCCGCCTGTTCGGGATGCTCGTGAGGCCATCGATCCAAGCAAGCTCAACCAAGTGCTGCTCCGCCACCTTCCGCTCGGAGATGTCGCGCGAGATGGCGACGATACCATCGGGCTCACCAGTCCGCGGGTCGTACACCGTCCTGACCGATGATTCGACCCATACCCAGCGACCCTCGGCGTGACGCACCCGATAGGTCAGCATCGCCTCTTCGGTCTTGCCACGATGCAGGGACATGATCGCCGAGGCCACGCCATCGAGGTCGTCAGAATGAATCGCTTCCTGCGGTCGTCGTCCGACCAGATCCTGGGGTGCGCGACCCAGCAGCCGAACCGCGGCAGGCGACACGTAACGTCGAATATCGTCTGGACCGATGCGTGACACCATGTCGGTGCTGTGCTCGGCCAAGAGCCGGAAGCCTGCCTCGCTCTCGGTAAGGGCCGCTTCTGCCCGCTGACGCTGCTGCAGCTCGCGGTACAACAGCCAGGCCATCCCGCAGGCCAGGGCGACCAGGGCTACCGTGCCCAGCCCGGCACGTGTCGTCTGCCGCCACCAACCCGCCTCAAGATCGTCGACCGCATGGGAGATGATCAGCCGCATTGGGGCACCAGGGACCTGCGCGAACGCGTGGAAGCGCTCGACATGGTCGATGGTCGATCTCCCGATGAAGGTGCCGGTCGATGCTGCCACCGACTGGCGGAACACCTTGCTGTGCGAGACTTCGCTGCCCACCACGGCCGCCTGGTAGGGTGCGCGCATCATCAGCGTTCCGTCCTCATGGACCAGGGTCATGCTGTCGCGCGGACCGAGGCGCACCGCCTCGAATTTGGTCCGGATTGGAGCCAGTCGCACCGTTCCGATCGCCACACCGTCGAAGCTCCCATCGGCGGCCGGCACGCGGCGACTGACGGCGAAGACAGCCTGCGCGCTGACGCGGCTACGGAAGGCACTTCCAACCAGCACCGCGTCGCTGGCCTTGTCGCGGTGAAGCGTGAAGTACTCGCGATCCGCGAAATTTCCAAAAACCGGGGGGCCAGCGCCGCCTGATGCGACGACATCGCCATGTCGGTCGAGCAGGAAGATCCGGCCCAGCTCGGGTGCCGACGCGGCCCGGTCGAACAGCACGCGATCACGTGCCGCGGGCGGCAGTTCCATGACATCGGAAAGCCGGCTGTAATCGACCACAGCCTGCAGCGAGAGGTCGAGGCTACCGATGGTCCGGCCGATGTCGTCGGCCATGGCCTGGGCCAGGTTCTGGGCGCCCTGGCCGGCGCGTTCCCAGCGCTCCTGGCGTGCCTCAATGAGGGTGAAGGCGAGCAGGCAACAGAAGGCCAGGGACACGCAACCTGTGGCAGCCCACACATGCCATCCGGAGATCTGCCGCGGTCGCCTCACCACACGTCACCCTTGGTCTGGAGATGACGTCGGTTCTAGACACCACTCCACGTCCAGCGGTCCCGACGGTGCCTCCAGTTGGGGTCGTAATTCTGCGGTATCGTCCGGAGCTGGTCGCGGCCCTGAGCACTACCATACAAGACGGGCTCGGGAGGAAACGCCCGCACGTCGGACAGGGCAACGCCGGGACCATCCGACGTTGCCCTGCGGTGGTCACACAGCCGGGACGGCACACTTCCCAGGAGGAGTTTCGTCGTCCAGGCCCGCCGTTATGGCCAGGCGCACTGCTTCGGCGAAGCTGCGGCATCCGAGCTTGTCCATGATCGCGGCGCGGTAGGTCTCGACCGTGCGGGTGCTGAGGCCGAGTTCATGCGCGACCACCTTGTTCGGTTGGCCGGCGACCAGGCCCTTCAGCACCTGCCGCTCCCGCGGCGACAAGGCGTTCACCCTCTCGCGGGCACGGCCCTGCGCGGGATCATCGGATCGACGGGTGCTGGCCCGGGCGACGGCGTCCAGCAGGCGCTCGGGCGTGAAAGGCTTCTCGATGAAGTCGATGGCGCCCGCCTGCATGGCGCGAACGGCGAGCGGGATGTCGCCATGGCCGGTGATGACCACCACAGGAGGCACCTCGCCCGCGCGGCGGAGGCGCTCGATCAGGGTGATGCCGTCGATGCCGTCGCCGAGCCGCATGTCGACCAGGATGCAGGACGTGCCACGCGGCACGCCGTCTGCAAGAAAAGCCTCGGCGCTGGCATACTCGGCGGCACTGCGGCCCTCGGCCGCCAGCAGGCAGGCAATCGAATCGCGCATGTCGTCATCGTCCTCGACGATGACGACATGTCCAGGCACACCTCTCACGCTGACATCTCCATGGGTTTGGCTGCCGCCTCGCCATCGGCGAGGCGCGGCAGGGTGAAAGCGAAGGTCATCCCGCCGCCCGGCACTGGCCGCGCGGTGATGCGGCCGCCATGCGCCTCTACAATGGCGCGGCAGATCGAGAGACCGACGCCCATTCCCCCCGGCTTGCTGGAGTGGAAGGTCTCGAACAGGCGGGCGGCGTTCTCGGGCGGCATGCCCGGCCCGGTATCGGTCACCGAGACCTCGACTTGGCTTTCGGCGTTGAGACCGACGCTCACGGTGAGACATTGCTCGCGCAGACCGGGCTGGTCGCGCATCGCCTCGATCGCGTTGCGGACCAGGTTGACCACCACCTGCTGGATCTGCACCCGGTCCAGCACAGCCAGCCCGACAGCGGGATCAGCTGTGACGACGGGTGCCTGCAGCCCTGCCTCGGGCGTACCCAGCAACACCATCTCCACGGCCTCCCTGACCACCTCTGAGACCGGCTCGGCCGCACGGCGTGGCTCGCGGCTGCCAAGGAAATCCTTGAGGCGCTGCAGGACACTGCCGGCGCGCAGAATCTGTGATCCCGCCCGGTCGAGCATTCGGACCATTCGTGCGCGGCCAGCCGGGTCGAGAGGGTGGCCGTCGGGTCCGCCGAATAGCCGCACCGCCGTGCCGAGGTAGTTGCTCGCGGCGCCGAGTGGCTGGTTCAGCTCGTGGGCGATGCCGCTGGCCATCGCGGCGATGGTGACGCGCCGCGCCATCTGCTGGAGTGTCCGCTCTGCCTCATACCTGCGCGCTTCGCTCAGGCGCAACCGCGCCTCGGCCTGCTTCGATGCGGTCAGGTCGATCAGTACGCCGAGCCCACGCAAGGGGCGCCCCGCCGGACCGCGCTCAATGCGGGCGCGGGAGATCAACCAGCGCTCGCCGCCCTCGGGCGCCGGCGCGGCGGCGCGGAAGGTTGCATCGTAGGGGGCTTCGTCTTCAACGGCCCGGCGCCAAGCCTCGGCCGCGCCCGCCCGGTCGGCCGGGTGGATGCTGTCGGCCCAGCTCTCCCCCGTGCCGTCCAGGCGGTCGATGCCGAGCAGGGCGGCAGCCTCGGGCGACCATTCGCCCCTGTCTGCGACCAGATCCAGCTCCCAGGTGCCGATGCCGGTGCCGGTGGTGGCCAGACGCAGCCGTGCCTCACTCTGCCAGCGCGCCACCTCGGCGGCCTTCCGGCCGGCAATGTCCTGGACGACCGAGATGAAGTGCAGCGGCGCGCCCTCGGCGTCGTGGCACAGCGACACGGTGAGCTCGATCCACAGCACCGCGCCGTCCTTGCGGATGTAGCGCTTCTCCATGCTGTAGGAGGCGATCTCGCCCCCAAGCACTTGGCGGACATAGGCGAGATCGGCATCGAGATCGTCGGGATGGGTGATGTCCTGGAAGCTCAGCGCGAGCAACTCAGCCTCCGAGTAGCCGAGCATGGCGCAGAGCCGGCCATTCACCCGCAGCCAGGTGCCGCCGAGCCCGACATGGGCAATGCCGACCGCCGCCTGGTCGAAGGTGTCGCGGAACCGCGCCTCGCTGTCGGCCAGTGCCGCAGCCGCCTGGATCCGCTCCACCTCCGCCTCTTGCGCCGCGGTGACGTCGTGGATGGTGCCCATCATGCGGACCGCGCGCCGGCCGGCCGGGGCGTGCCGCTCCTGCTCGAAGAAGGCACGCCCCATGGCGCGGAGCCAGCGCACGCCGCCAGGGATCGTCACCCGGTAGGTGCAGCAGATCTCATCCTGCGGCTCGGTGGGATCGAGCGCCCGGGCAAGCTCCGCAATGACTCCCGGCCGGTCCTCGGGCCGGATGAGGGCTGCCCAGACGTCGCGGTTCACCGCCATCTGGTACGGCGCATCGTGCAGTGCGCGGCAGCGATCGTCCCAGTCGAGGCTGCCCTCGGCAGCTCCCGCCTCCCAGCTCCAGGTGCCGAGTTCGGCCGCCTGCAACGCGAGGCGGAGCCGCTCCTTGGTGCGCATTATCTCGGTGACATCGTGCCTGACCCCGACGATGCCGAGCAGCCGGCCGGACCCCGGCTCCCGCTAGGGTGCCCGGCTGGTGCGGAAGACACGCGGCATTGCTCCCGCCGTGACGGGCAGGACCTCCTCGGTGGTGCTGGCCGCCTGTCTGCATAGGGCCGCGCGGTCCCGGGCCATGAGGCTGTCCGCCGCTGCCGGCCAGAGATCAGCGTCGGTGAGGCCGATCAGGCCATCGCCCGTGCGACCCAGCATCGCCGTGGCCGCGCCGTTGGCCAGCACGTAGCGGCCGTCGAGATCCTTGACGAAGACAGCGTCGGACGTGGCGTCGAGGACGGAGCGCAGCAACGTTCCTTCCTCCTCCGCCAGGTCGGCCTGCTGGCGCAACATGCTGGCTGCCCATTCGACGGAGCGTACGCGTCGTGTTCGCCCCACCTAGCGAAACGCCTTAGCCTTGGTGCCGTGTCGTCGGTCTCTGACTGACGGAGGCGAGGATGGAGGTGGATGCGGAGGTCACGAGTACTCATACGACT
>NZ_SMOA01000211.1 GCF_004353985.1 Paracraurococcus ruber
CGCTCGTGCCCAAGCCTTCCAGGTGTGGCGGAAGGAGACGCGCGCCCAGCTGGCAGCATGAGAGGAACGACAGCCGCGACCGTGCTCGGCGCGAGCATCGGCTCAACAACCTGACAATGCCGCGCTGCAGTATGCGCTGAACCGCTGGGACGCGCTGTCGCGCTACATCGAGGACGGCAGGCTCTCGATCGACAACAACCTCGCCGAGCGGCAGCTCAGGGGGATAGCTGTCACGCGCAAGAACTATCTATTCGTTGGCAGCGATGCCGGCGGGCAGCGGGCCGCGATCATCCACACCATCGCCGAAACCGCCAAGCTGAACGGCCTCAACCCGGAAGCCTACATCGCGTCCGTGCTCGACCGCCTCGCAAACGGTCATCCCATCACCCGCATAGACGAACTGCTGCCCTGGAACTTCAGGCCAAGCCATCAACCCACCGGCGTCAGCTGACGCATACGAGGAACACGAAGCGCGCCGGATCCATGTAGCGCTGCCATACCCGCCATTGATCGCGCCGGTCGGCGATGTCCGGCCGGTCCTGCTCAGCGGCCCTCAGCGACTTTTTTTGTGCCGCAGGCCGAGCCGGCGCAGCGTCGACCAGACAGTGGACAGTGAGCCGGCCTGAATGCCGCGGCCGGTGAGCTCCGTCTGGATCTCGGCCAGCGTGATGCCCGGCTTGGCCGCAGTCAGTTCACGCAGCAGGGCGTCATGCCCGGCCAGCAGGGGCCTCCGGTAGCCGCCGATCCTCGCCGGCGCCGCGCTGCCCGTCTCCCGCAGCCGCTGCATCAGCTTGATCGCCGCCGAGGGGCTCACCTCAAAGCGCCGCGCCGCCTCCCGCGCCGAACTGCCCGCCTCAATCGCGCGAACCAGCCGCCGCCGAAGGTCCGCAGACAAGGGTGCCGTCATCGTCGCCTCGACGCTGCATCATCAGCGTCGAATCAGAACCCGCGATTCCGTGCAACCTCAAAGTGCTCTAACTTCCAACCACGGCGCCGTGTTGGTCGCACGCCTCCACGGCGCTCAGGTCCAACCATCCCCTGAGCAGCGACGCGATCTCCCCGATCGGCTTCAGCGCCCCGAGCCACTCGTCGGTGACGTAGAACTCCTTCTCCGTGATCGACCGGACGTCCTGCTCCAGCAGGAAGCCGTATGCGGCGGGGCCCCCTTCGCCTGCGACGACGACAAGCTTCCAGAACCGGCGGGGGATCTGAATGCGCGCTGGGCCTGCCTCATCCTTCCCACGGAACCAGCGATCGTCCGGGCCGAAGATCGGTCCCGCGAAGACGCACGCCTTCTCCGCGTCCTGCTTGGTCGCCTTCTCGATGTAGTCCTCAAGATCGCCCCAGTTCTCCTCACCATGTGCCCCCTGGTTGAACGGTTTGACTTGGGGGGAGCAGTTGGTGACGTGAAAGGTGTCTCCATTTGCCATCTGAATCTCCTCATAGGTAGATCCCCAACAGACGTCGTCACGGCGGACGATATGGCCTTTGTCGAAGGCGCCGCGGTCTTCGCTGTAGAAGGCGTCCGGCAGCTGGTGGCGGGCGTCGATCCGCGGGTCGTCCACCCAAAGCTCGGCGAAGTTCGACTCCGGCGGGAAGCCTGCGAGCGCTTTGCGCGCTGTGGATTTCCCTTCAACGGTCTTGCGGCGCTTCCGCCAGTCCACGTTCGCGGCGGTGAAGAGTGCCAACCGACGCTCGCGGTGCATCCAAACCGAGAAATGGCGGTACTTCAGCTCGGCACCCGAGCCGTCCAGCAGGGGCGCGAGCACCTTCCGGCCCGCCGCAGTCACTTTTGGCACCGGCACCGACTTGCCACCCGGCAACTCAAGGAAATGCGAGTCGAACCCCTTACGCTCCTCGAGCCCGTCATAGACGACAGGCGTCCGCAGCTCGAACGCCTCCTCCTCGATCCGGAGCACCGGCAGAGCGGCGCGAGATGGTTCGGGGGACATTGCGGGAGACACCGCGATAGCGCCGGGCTCCAGGGTGACGCGGAGCCTGAGCGGCACCACCACGCCGCCCCCGTCATTGCCTAACGCCGTGCCGATCATCCCGGCGCCGGGCTGCGTCGTCCTGTCAGCCATAGCCTCTGTCTCCTCGGGGGTGGGGGCCGTGGCGGGCTGAAAAGCCGCGACTGGATCCTTGAGGCGTGCGACAGTGCGACCCAGCACGTCGCCGCCGTCCATCGCGGCCTCAATCGTGGTGACCCGTGTCGGGAAACGCTGGCGCGCCAGGGTCAGCAGGGACTCGCAGATGCGGCTGACTCGGACGCCAACATTGGCCTCCCAGATAACATCACCTTCGGAAAGACCTTCCAAGCTCTCCGCCCAGGTGCCATCACGTCGTGCGTACTGTCCTCGACTGTCCCGCTGGATGCGTCCGCTCGCGTGCAGCGCCACGAGCTGCAGGCTGTCGTTGAAGACCGGGGCGCCGGAGGACCCGTGCGCCGTGTCCGCGGCATACCAGATGACCGACTCGCCGTCCTCTACGCGCGTCACTTCGTTCTCGCGCAGCGCGATCCGCATCGGGTCGCCATCGGGATGCTGGAGGATGGTGACGAACTCGCCCTTTTTCACCTTGCCGGTCTGCCGGATCAGTCGGAGGTGTCCGCGACCCGCGATGTCGCTGCCCGTGGCCGACCGGGCCGATACGGCGACCACAGCGAAGTCGAGCTCCTCGTCGGCAACGAAGAAGCTGGCCGGGTCCAGCGCGAATTCCTCGGTGCCGCGCGGCAGCTGACCGGCGACGTCGTACCAATAGCCGAACTCCACGCGGGAGGCGCCGACCGCTTCCCCGTTCGGAAAGACGTGTTGGTTGGTGAGAAGCAGGCCCGGCGCGATAAGGAAGCCGGTGGCCCAGCCTCGGCGTCCCTCGGCCTGGACCCGGATGCGCCCTATGCACTCCCGGACAACACGGCACCGGTCCAGGAAGCTCATCTCGACGAGGTTATTGGTCCCGAGGAGCGCCTCCTGCTCCAGGGGCGTGGCAGACTGCCCCTGGGCCGTCAGGAACGAATACCGCGGCGCCTCGCCCGACGCCGTGGCCGTACCGGCTCGCTCGAGCTCGGCAAGCCGACGCTCCGGGTCGAGATTCGAAAGCAGCATGGTACCCACCATCATTCGTTGGCTGTCGCGCAGAATAGCCAGTCTGCGGCGAAATCACGCTGCGACTTTGCTTTGCTCCATCAAACGAGCGCCTCGCAAGGCGTCGCTCCACCGCCGACGGTTGGCCCGCAGCTTGCGTTATGGCTTTCTTCAAAGCTCGCGCAGAGACATCAGGGAGAGCGGTGCGGCGGCTGCGACTATCGCAGCGAGCACACCTAGAGACAAACGGGCAAGCTTCCAATGCTGAAGCACCAACGCGTCGGTTGTAGCGGTTCAGAAGCCCACCAGGATTGCGTGCTCCGTCCGCCAGCCTCAACCAAGCCGCAACGGCCATTTGTATAAAATTTTATACCTGCCGAGAATTAGATATCTGAAGTCGTCTAATCTATTAAATAGACATTGCATAAAGTGCAGAAGCATGGTCGGCTTTCGTGCGCTTCCAAAAGGGAGATATTTCGAGATGGCGACACTGAATTTTAGCAACGGCCCCGATATCAACAAAAAGGGTACTTCCGCCGCAGATGTTATGAATCTCCTCGATGGAAACGATTCGGCGAATGGACTTGACGGTAACGACACCATGTATGGTGGCGCTGGTGACGATACACTGAATGGTGACAATGGCGACGATTGGGTTCTGGGCGGCACTGGAAACGATGTTCTGTCAGGCGGCACATTTGGAAATGATACTCTTCTCGGAGAGGTAGGCAATGATACCTTGAACGGGAGTTATGGATCAGATTATTTGGACGGGGGCTTGGGTAACGATTCCATCGTAGGCGGCCTGAACGCCCCTGACACCATGTTGGGCGGTGCTGGTAACGACACCATTCGTGGCGAAGGCATCATCAACGGTGGGACTGGAGCAGATCGCCTGCAATCCGACAACGCTGTGTTTGTCTACGATGATGGTGACACTGGTGTTGGGGTTGGTAATCGAGATACTATAGTCTGGTTTCACTCCGAAAATAGCAAAATCAATGTTAATGCTGTAGACGCCAATACAGCTATCGCTGGCGATCAAAACTTTGTATTCATAGGAACAAGTAAAGCCGGCGCCGCATTCAGTGCCCCTGGTCAGATCTTGCTGATGGCGCTGGATACCAGAGGTCAGGAAATCCATGGCGGCAATACGGCTATTAGCAACTACGTAGTACAACTTAACACTGATGCAGATTTGCAGCCAGAAATGGAGATTTTGCTCGAGCATTGGACGGGAGGAAATACAGCTTTGCCATCGGCCTCGTGGTTTATATTGTAGAATTGACACGATCAGCATTAGTTTCGGCCAAGCTGTGTAATTTTGCGCAGTGCTGCATTTTGGTGCAGGGATCGTCGGATCGAGCGGCGTCGAGTAGGTTCGGGCGGGGGCAAGCCCTCGATTGGGGGAGCCCGCCGTGCCGTTCAAGGTCAATGCCGATCGCCGGCACCACATTCCGGCCCAGCAGCACCGGGTGAAGAACTGGGGTGAGTACGACGCCGGCCTTCGGGCTCGTGGCAGCCTCACCGTCTGGTTCACGGCTGAGGCGATCGAGGCGTGGCGCGGGGCGCCGTGCACCACCCGTGGCGGGCAGCCCTGCTACTCGGACCTGGCCATCACCACCGCCCTGACCCTGCGCGCGGTGTCCCGCCTTCCCTTGCGGCAGACCGAAGGATTGATCAGCTCCGTCCTGCAGCTGCTCGACCTCGATCTGCCGGTGCCGGACCACACAACCCTCAGCCGTCGGGCCGAGACGCTGGAGGTGCTGCGGCCAAAGGCAGACAGCGAGACCGTGCACCTGCTGGTGGACAGCACGGGGCTGAAGCTGTGTGGGCCCGGCGAGTGGCTGGTCGAGAAGCATGGCAGCAAGCGGCGCCGTGGCTGGCGCAAGCTGCACCTTGCCACCGACGCCGACACGGGGCGGATCGTCGCGGCGCTGCTGACCGACAAGGATGCTGACGATGGCGGGCAGGTCGGCGCCTTGCTCGAGAAGGTCGAGGGGCCGGTCGCGTCCTTCACCGCGGACGGCGCGTACGACCGAGATGATGTTTACGCTGCGGTCACGACGCGGCACCCCGAAGCGGCCGTGATCGTGCCGCCACGTGCGAACACGGTGTCGAGCGACGCCGTGGAGACCGCACCGACACAGAGGGACTGCCATCTGCAGATTATCGCTGAGCGCGGCCGCATGGGTTGGCAGCGGGCATCGGGCTACAATGATCGCGCTTTGATCGAGGCCGACATCTCTCGCTGGAAGTGTGTCATCGGTGATGGACTACGCTCACAAACTGATGGCCGTCAGGCGACCGAGGTGGCGATCGCTGCTGACGTGCTGAACCGCATGCTCGAGCTGGGGCGGCCGGAATACCTCCGCATCGCATGATCTCAAACGCGGGCTGGGATCAATGCGACCAGACCGTCGACCCATGCAACACGATGTCGGCAGGGCACGGGTCCAGGCCAAGTGGAACGCCACGGGCCTGCGCCGAAAAGCGCAGTTGGCAGAAGTCCCTCGCCAAGCTGCTTCTCCTTTCGTACCAGTAGTGTGGAAATAAGCGAGACACTTGCACCCGCGGCCGGTATTCTCGCCTGACATGATTCGTTGAGGCAGCAGCACCCGTACTCAGCCCGATAGACGTCGGCCGCTTTGACACGGAATGCTGCTGACGAAGATATGGAACGCCAGAAGGGTACCGATCGGCCGGTTCGGTCGGTCGAAGAATGGAGTGCTGAGA
The DNA here is from genome assembly GCF_004353985.1 of Paracraurococcus ruber. GTDB lineage: Bacteria > Pseudomonadota > Alphaproteobacteria > Acetobacterales > Acetobacteraceae > Paracraurococcus > Paracraurococcus ruber. The sequence goes on from NZ_SMOA01000211.1 coordinate 5,820, forward strand.
CCCTCGATCGGCTCGGGGAGGCGCTCTACGGGCTGGACCCAGCGGGGCGCGTTCGCTTCGCAAGCAGGCGAGCCCTCGAGATCTGGGGCGTAGCCGCCGAGCAGATCGTCGGACAGGTGCTGGTAGATGTTCTGCCCGCTGTGGCTGGTAGCGTGGCTTGGCAGGCAGTAGAGCAAGGCGTCCGGTGCGGGCAGGAGACCCACCTTTGTGATCTATCGGCCGTGATGGGCCGTTGGATCGAGATTGATGTTTATCCCGTTTCCGGCGGGGGCGCTACGGTGTCGCTCCGCGACATCGACGACCGGCGGCGCGCGGTGATGGAGCGCACGCGCGCTGTGCAGGCCCTTACGACGAACGAGCGATATTACCGCGCCCTCGCCGAAACGGGGACCACGGCCCATTGGCGCGCGGCGCCGGACGGCTTCATTCTCGAGAGCAGGGGGTGGGAGATCCTCACCGGCCAATCCGCCGAAGCTCTGAAGGGCGATGGCTGGGGTGCCGCGGTGCACCCCGATGACTTGCCAGCGGCCGTGGCGGCTTGGCGCGCGGCGGTGCGGACGGTGACGCCGGTCGATGTCGATTTCCGAGTGAAGACACGAGGAGAGGTGTGGCTCTGGGTCCGCGCCCGCGGCGTACCGGTCCGGGATGACCGCGGTCGGCTGATCGGCTGGTCCGGTGTGGTGGAGGGCATCGACGAGCGTAAGCGCGCCGAGACCGCGCTGCGGGAAAGCGAGGCACAACTCGTGGCGGTGCTCGATAACGTGCCCGTCGCGGTGATGCTGGCCGAGGCGCCGTCAGGGCGGATCCTGTTCGGCAATCGGGGTGTGGAGCGGCTTTTCCGCCATTCTCTCAGGCGCTCCGCCGCGCTTGACGCGTACGACGAGTGGGAGAGTTACCACGCCGATGGCGGCCGGGTACAGGGGCGTGAATACCCGCTTGCGCAGGTGCTGGCCACCGGACAGCCCGCCGAGCTCGAGGTACACTACGCCTGCGGCGACGGCGTCCGGCGCTGGATCAGGATGACGGGCGCGCCGATCCGGAATGCTGGTGGAACCCTGACCGGCGCTCTGGTGGTCTGTGCCGATGTGGACGTGCAGCGCCAGACGGCCGAGCTTCTCACCCGCCTTGCTCAAGAGCGCGAGGGAGAGGTCGCGCGCCTCGGCGCGCGCTTGGGCGCCTGGTTCGAGCACGGCACGGATCACCTCTTCGCTCTGCAGGTCACGGAGGATGGGCGCTTCGTGTTCGAGGGCCTCAACCCGATGCATGAACGCACCACGGGTCTGCGCAGTGCCGACCTGCGCGGTAAAACCCCCGCCGAGGCCTTCCCGCCCGAGACCGCCCTCGCGCTGGAGGCCAACTACCGCCGCTGCTTGGAAGCCGGCGCGGCTATCTCCTACGAGGAGCAGCCCGACCTCCCGGCCGGGCGGAAGCTCTGGGAGACCACGCTCGTCCCCGTCCGGGATCCGGTCTCGGGACGGATTGAGATGATCCTGGGCTCATCGCGCGACGTGACGGAGCAGCGGCAGATGCTCACCAAGCTGGCGCAGGCTCAGCGCATCGAGGCGCTGGGCCAGCTCGCGGGCGGCATCGCGCACGACTTCAACAATGTCCTGCAGGCGGTGCAGGGAGGTGCGAGCCTGATCGAGAAGCGGCCCCATGACCCGAACGGGGTCCGGCGCGTGGCGCGCATGGTGTTCGAGGCGGCCGAGCGCGGCTCGGCGGTCACCCGCCGCCTGCTCGCCTTTGGGCGGCGGGCCGATCTCCGCACGGAGGCGGTGGACACCGCAGCGCTCCTCGCCGACATGCGTGAGATCTTTACCCACACGCTCGGTGCCGGCGTCGGCGTACGCGTAGAAGCACCATCTGGTTTGCCGCCGATGCTCGCCGACAAGGGCCAGCTCGAGACGGTGCTCGTCAATCTCGGCACCAACGCCCGCGACGCCATGAATGGTAGCGGCGTCCTGACGCTCGCGGCTGAATTGGACGCGCCGCGGCAGGACAGGCGGTTGGCACTGGCCGGAACGCTCAAGACCGGACGTTATATTCGCGTCTCCGTTTCCGACACGGGCGGCGGCATGGCGCCGGAGGTTCTGGCTCGCGCCACGGAGCCCTTCTTCACGACCAAGCCCCAAGGCAAGGGCACGGGGCTCGGTCTGGCCATGGCACGCGGTTTCGCCGAACAATCCGGCGGAGCTCTCGACATCTCAACCGAGCCAGGTCGGGGTACTGCTGTCTCGCTCTGGTTCCCAGTCGCCACCGACGTCGCGGCAGCCATCCCAGGCAGGACAAACTCAGCGACGCCGGCAGCAACGGGCTACCGAGCCACGATCCTCCTCGTCGATGACGAGCCCCTTGTGCGTGAGCTCACGGCAGAAGGCCTGGAGGGCTTGGGCTTTTCAGTCCTCCTCGCCGATGGTGGACCGGCAGCGCTTTCCTTGCTCGACGCTGGTGACAACGTGGACATTCTCGTCACCGACCTGTCCATGCCGGGTATGGACGGAGTTACGGTCATTCGCGAGGCGCAGCGCCGCCGGCCAGGGCTACGCGCGATCCTGCTTACCGGCTTTGCCGGCAATGCAGCGGAAATGGCAATTGGTGGTGCGCTCAGTGGTAGCTTCTCTCTGCTTCGCAAACCGGTGACGGCAGAGCAACTCGGGGAGCGCGTCTCGGTCCTGCTGGAGGGCGCTTCAGGGAGCAGCTGAGGCAATATGCCAGAGGCAGAAGAACGATCGAGCGAAGGCCCATGACGACTTGCTCCATCGCAACGACTCCTTAGCCCGAAAAATTCAGCAGGGGCTCTGCGCGGCTTGATCTGGCTTTTTCGCCTGCACGGCCCGGTTGTGCGGGCATGCGGACAGCGCGCCGGCTATGAGGCTGGCAGCGGGGTTGCTGATTGCGAGGCTTGGGGCTGCGGTGGCGGGCTCGGTCGGGGCGACATCGCCCCGGAGTTCAGATGACCAGCCGCGGCAGGCGTTCGAGCGCAAGCCGCAGGATGGCGTGATCGAGACAGGCGCTGGGCAGATGGATCAGCACCTTGGTTTTCCAGGCGACGACGCGGGCGGCGAGCTTCAGCAAGCGCAGCCGCAGCGTGTCGAACTGGGCGACGCGCCAGGACGACCGTGCCGGCATCAGGCGGCGCAGCGACCACATCAGCCAATAGGCGCCGGTATGCAGCATCAGGCGCAGTTGGTTGGCGCTGGCGCGATGGCATGAGGTGCGGTCGGCGGCCAGGTGGGTCTTCCAGGACTTGATGTGGTTCTCGGCCTGGCCGCGGCGGCAGTAGAGATCCTCGTATAGCGTGCGCGGTGCGCCGCCGGCGAGGTTGGTGACGACGAAGCGGGTATCGGTCCCCTGCGGACCGGCCTCGACGCGGGCGATGATGCGCTCGACCCGGCTCCAGCTGGCGGCGCCGTCGTGGAATGCCTTGTAGCGCCGCAGCTTGTCCGGACCGGCCGTGGCGGCCTGCCGGGCCGCGGAGCTGCGCTCCAGGGCCTCGACATGGCGGCGCAGCGTCGTGGTCGTGGCGACGCCGAGAATGAAATCCACCTGCTCGGCCCGGCAGAAATCCGTAAGCGCTGGTTCGGGGCCCTTTACTCGCCGGCTTGACGCTCGGCTGGCATTGTCAGGTTGTTGAGCCGATGCTCGCGCCGAGCACGGTCGCGGCTGTCGTTCCTCTCATGCTGCCAGCTGGGCGCGCGTCTCCTTCCGCCACACCTGGAAGGCTTGGGCACGAGCG
>NZ_SMOA01000212.1 GCF_004353985.1 Paracraurococcus ruber
CCGGCGCCAGGCTGGCGCTGATGCGGCCGATCATCGGCCGGCCCAGCAGCAGGATGGCGACCAGCGCCACCAGCGCGAGCATCGCGCTCTCGATCAGCCGGGCGCCGAGGGTGGGCGAGATGGGCAGGCCGAAGAAGCCGTCCGGCGCATCGGCCGGCGCATCCTCGACGAAGCGCATGGACACCACCTCGACGCGGTCGCCGCGCCGCTCGTCGAAGCCGATGGCGCTGCGCACCAGGGCGGCGATGCGGTTCAGCTCCTCGGGCGTCCGTTCCCGCCAGCGCGGCGCGGCGCCCTCCACCGGCTCGGACACCCCGTCCACCAGCACGGCGATGGATTGCCGGCGGATGGTCGGATGCTCCCGCAGGGTGTTGCGGATGGTCCGGCCGATCTCGAAATTGGTCGTCTCCTCCTGCCGGCTCTCCTGGCTGGCGCCGCCGCCCGGCTGCTCCCCGCCCGGCAGGTTGCCGGCGACCGTGGTGGGCGGCGGCTCGGCGCCGCGGCTCTGTTCGGAGACGGATTGCTGGCTGCGCGCCACCTGGTTCTCGGGGTCGAAGCGCTCGTCCCGCGTCTCGATGCGGTCGAAATCCATCTCGACCGTCGCCTCGGCGCGGACCCGGCCGGGGCCGAGGCTGCGCTCCAGCAGCTCCTCCACCGCCCGGCCCAGCCGCATCTCGTGGCCGCGGCGCAATTCCTCCTGCGTCTGGGCGGCGGCGGGGCCGGCCAGCGCCTGGCCGCCGCGGGCCAGCAGGGCGCCGCGGCTGTCGACGATGGAGATGTTGGTGGGCTTCAGGCCGGGCACGGCGGTGGCGACCAGATGCAGCACCGCCTGCACCCCGTCCCGGTCCAGCCGCTGGGCGCCCTGCATGGCCAGCACCACCGTCGCCTGCGCCTCCCCCCGCTCGCGCGAGAAGGCCTCCCGCCGCGGCAGCACCAGATGAACCCGGGCGCTGCGGACGCCGGCGATGCCGCGGATGGTCCGCGCCAGCTCCCCCTCCAGCGCGCGCAGCCGGTTCACCTCCTGCTGGAAGGGGGTGGTGGTCAGGCTCTCGTTGCGGTCGAAGATCTCCCAGCCCACGCCGCCGCCGGCCGGCAGGCCTTCCCGCGCCAGCAGCAGCCGCAGCCGCGGCGCCTGGTCGGCCGGCGCCAGCACCTGGGTGCCGCCGGCGGCGATGCGGTAGGGGACCTTCTGGCGTTCCAGCGCCGCGACCACGGCGGCGGCATCGCGCGGCTCCAGCTCCCCGAACAGGGGCGCCATGGGCGGGTCGCCGGCGCGGAGCGCCAGCACGGCCAGCAAGCCGAGCAGGGCCAGGCCGACGCCGCCGAGCGCCGCCAGCCGCATCGGCCCCAGCGCCTTCAAGCCGGCGATCACCCCGCCCATGCCGCCACCTCCTGTGCGAGCGGGGGCCGGCCGGCGCCGCGCCGGCGGTGCGAATGGCCCCCACCCGGCAGGAATTGCCGCAGTTCGGATTGCAAACCGGTTAAGCTGGCGCCCGGGGCGGGCCCGCCGCCGGGACACAGCCCCGCGCGTGGCGCGATTTACAGGGGTGGGGCACCTTGTTATCTCCGCCGCGCCGTGCGGAAAGCGGCATCGGCGGCTCTCTGGTCGCGCGTGCAGAAGGGGTCCGGCCGGGCATGAAGATCGTCGCCTGCAACAGCAACCGTCCGCTCGCGGAGGCCGTGGCCGCCTCGCTCGGCCTGCCGCTCACCTCGGCCTCAATCCGGCGCTTCGCCGACATGGAGGTCTTCGTCGAGATCAACGAGAACGTGCGCGGCGAGGACGTGTTCGTGGTGCAGTCCACGAGCTACCCGGCCAACGACAACCTGATGGAGCTGCTGATCACGCTGGACGCGCTGAAGCGCGCCAGCGCCCGGCGCATCACCGCGGTCATCCCCTATTTCGGCTATGCCAGGCAGGACCGGAAATCGGGCAGCCGCACCCCGATCAGCGCCAAGCTGGTGGCCAACCTGATCACGGCGGCCGGCGCCAACCGCGTGCTGACCATGGATCTGCACGCGGCGCAGATCCAGGGCTTCTTCGACATCCCCGTGGACAACCTGTTCGCCGCGCCGCTCTTCACCCGGGACGTGCAGGACCGCTACCAGGGGCGGGAGCTGATGGTCGTCTCCCCCGATGTGGGCGGCGTTGTGCGCGCCCGGGCGCTGGCGGCCCGGCTGCACACGGAACTCGCGATCATCGACAAGCGGCGGCCGCGCGCCGGCGTCTCGGAAGTCATGAACGTCATCGGCGAGGTCGAGGGGCGCCACTGCATCCTGGTGGACGACATCGTCGATTCCGGCGGCACCCTGTGCAACGCCGCCGAGGCGCTGATGAAGAACGGCGCCAACGGCGTGTCGGTCTACGTCACCCACGGCGTCTTCTCGGGCGGGGCGGTGGCGCGCGTCGGCGCCTCCCCGATCGAGAACATGACGGTGACGGACAGCATCCTGGCGACCGAGGCGGTGCGCATCTCCTCGAACATCCGCCAGGTCACCATCGCCCCGCTGCTGGCCGAAGCAATGCGCCGCATCTCCGAGGAAAGCTCGGTCTCCTCCCTGTTCAACTGACGCGCACCCGGTCCGGCTGCGGCTCGTTCGGACCGGAACACTGTTCCGTCAATGACAGCGTGCTGATCCCGCACCGACTGTCTTGCATACAGTAGGCATGTCTGTATCGGCCGCGGCCGCCGGCGCCGCGCGCCGGCCCGGGCCCGCCCGCCAGCCTCCGCGTCCCCGACGGCCCTCCGCAGCGACATCGTCGAAGGGACGCCGAGATGGACGGATCGCCCACCACCCCAGCCGCATTCAAGGCGGCGCTGCCCGGGACAGCCGCCACCTACGCGGCCGGCCTGGCGCCGCAGCCCCTGCCCGCCCCCGGCATCGCCCACCCGGCGCTGCGCGCCGCCGCCCTGGTCGCCGGCAAGCCGGTGCCGGCGGCCAGCCTGGCCATGGTCGGGCTGGGGGATGTGCTGGGCAATGCCGGCCGCATCGGCCGCGCCACCGATGGCGGCAATGCCGGCCATGGCCTGGATGGCGGCGATGGCGGCGAGGCGGTGAGCGGCACGCTGCTGGGCAGCCTGCTGCAGTCGGTGGTCGGGATCGAGGTGGCGCGGACCGGCCAGGCCAGCGCCCGCGGCGCCGATGGCCCGGACGGCGCCTTCGGCGGCATCGGCAAGGCCGGCATCGGCACCGACGGGGCCAGTGTCTCCGGCCGGTTCATCGGCAGCTGGCTGCGGCTGGATGACAACGCCGCCACGCTGCGCTTCGGCAATGTCACCGCCGGGGAGGGTGGCGCAGGCATCGCCGGCGCCGGCGGCGCGGGCGGGCATGGCGGCGATGGCGGCGATGGCGGCCTGGCGGTGACCGGCCTGGTGGTTCAGGGCATCACGGAAAGCCTTCTCGACTCCGAAACGCTGCTGACCGGCCGCAGCTTCGCCACCGGCGGGGATGGCGGCGACGGCGGCCGCGGCGGCACTGGCGGCAATGCCTTCGCCGGCGATGGCGGCACCGCCCGCGGCCATGTCTTCAACGCCCTGCTGCAGATCGGGCACAACCACGGCGAGGTGCTGTTCGGCGACGTCACCGGCGGCCGTGGCGGGGATGGCGTGGCGGGCCGCGGCGGCGCCGGCGGGCATGGCGGCACGGGCGGCGATGGCGGCCTGGCGGTGACCGGCATCGTCACCGGCGACATCGCCCTGTCCGCCGTGGCGGCGGAGGTGCTGCGATCCGGCTTCGCCCGGGCGGAAGCCGGCGATGGCGGCCAGGGCGGCCGCGGCGGCAATGGCGGCGATGCCCGGGCCGGCCAGGGCGGCGACGCCTATGGCCACCGGCTGGACGGCGCGGTCTGGCTGGACGGCAATCACGGCCTGATCGATTTCGGCCAAGTGACCGGCGGGGCCGGCGGGAAGGCGATCGCCGCCCTGGCCGGCGCGGCTGGCCGGGACGGCGCGCCGGGCGATGGCGGCATCGCCGTCACCGGCGTGGCGCTGGGCGATGTCGCGCAGTCCATCGTGATCATCGACAATGCCTTCACCGGCGCGGCCGCGGCCGATGGCGGCGTCGACGGCCTGGGCGGGGCCGGCGGCCTGGCCGGCCGCGCCTTCGCCGGCGATGGCGGCGATGCCCGTGGCCATGCCTTCAAGACGGGCCTGCTGGTGACCGGCAATGCCGGCACGATCGACCTGGGCGACGTCACCGGTGGCACCGGGGATCGCGGGGGCGACGCCTTCGGCCACCGCTTCCAGGGCTGGACCGGGATCGAGGGCAATCTGGGCGAGATCCATTTCGGCGACGTCACCGGCGGCGCCGGGCGGACCGGCGGCGATGCCTATGGCCACCAGTTCCTCGGCCTGCTCGACATCGAGGACAACCGGGGCTTGATCGACTTCGGCGCGGTGGCCGGCGGCGCCGGCCCGGCGCCGGGCCATGCCTGGGGGCACCTGTTCAACGGCAGGGTCGAGGTGGAGGACAATTACGGCACGCTGGAATTCGGCGGGGTGGTGAACCTTGGCCGGTTCGAGATCGAGGCCAACCACGGGACTATCCGCTTCGGCATCGTGCTCGACCTCGGCGACCTCGAGATCCTCGACAACTACGGCGAGGTCCACTTCGCCGCGGGCACCGACATGAGCCGCATCGGGATCGCCGGCAACCACGGCAGCATCTGGCTCGGCGAGGCGCTCTGGGCCTGAGCCGGGGCGAAACGGGACGCGGCGGGGCGGCCGGGAAGGCCGCCCCCTCCCGCAACAATCGCCGCTATGCCGGAACAATGCACGGCGGACGTGCAGCCTGACCTGTACTTGCCTGCAACGGACGGATTTTTCAGACCAACTTCAACTGCCGCACGTTATCAAAATAACGCATTGGTGCGTTATGCAGCATTCCATTGACGACCCTTGCAGATGCCGACTAGCCTCCTTGAAGCAACGTCGCGGGTGGATGAAAGTTCTTCCAGCACAGCGGCGGTTCGCTACCGATGATAGTGTAAATACTGTTTCGCTCGACCTTTGAGAAGGAAAGTATTGCAGGGATCGATTGTCGGCCGCCTGGCGGTTACGGCGCATCCTTACAGCACTGCCTGAGCGGCGGGACGGAGTGCGACCGGATGTGCCGGGCGTGCCCCGATGCCCGCGGCTGCACGGAATACGCGGCTTTGGCCGCGCAACGGGATGCAGCGCCGAGCGGCGCTGCATGGTTGGGGGAAAACCCCGTCATCCCCCTCAGGATGAGGGGCAGAGGAGAGAGTCCATATGAGCAACATCACCACGCTGACCGATGCCGAGCTCGATGCCGTCAGCGGCGGGTTCATCATTCCTGTGATCAGCGTCAAGGTCATCGGCGGCAACGGCGGCAGCGCAGTCAGCGGCATCGCCACCGGCAACAACAAGGGTTTTGTCGTCAAGATCGGCAACGGCAACACCGGCGGCAACTCGGCCAACGGCAACATCAGCTTCAACTTCTGATATTCCGGGCTGCGCGCGCCAGTCCTGGCGCGCGCAGTACTCGGCGCCGTGCCATCGCCCGGGGCGGCGCGACCTGCGCCTGCCCCTTGTCCCAGATCCCGGTACCGCCCCCGGTGCCATGCGGGCGGAGGAGGCACAGAGCTTGAGCACCGCGACCACCACCGCCACCACCCCGCTTGCCACCCTGGCCGATGCCGACCTGGACGCCGTCTGCGGCGGCGGCACCAACATCGTCGTCATCGGCGGCAATGGCGGCGTTGCCGTCAGCGGCGTCGTGGTCGGCAACATCACCGGGTCCTATGTCAGCATCGGCAATGGCTACACCGGCTCCGCCTCGGCCAACGGCAACATCTCTGCAAGGCTGAGCGGCCTCTTCCGCCGCTGACCACGGCACAACACGGAGGCGCGCGGGACCGGCCGGACCCGCGCCCGCCCGCGGGAGCGCGCGTATCGTGGACCTGCCCGCCAAGCGTCCCCTGTTCCGCCAGGACGTCGTCGCCTTCCAGCAGCTCGACCGGCAATGGGGCCGCGTGGTGCCGCTGCAGCCGCTACGGCTGCGGCTGACCGTCTGGTTCATCATCGCCGCCGTGGCCAGCGTCATCGGCTTCCTGTTCTTCGCGCAATATGCGCGGAAGGAAACGGTGGCGGGCTACCTGATCCCCGCCGCCGGCACGGCCCGCGTCTTCGTCTCCCAGCCCGGCAATGTCGGCGCGCTGTTCGTCGAGCAGGGCCAGCTGGTCGAGGAAGGGCAGCCGCTGCTCACCGTCGTCACCGGCCAGATCAGCGACAGCGGCGAGGACGTGAACGCCACCATCCTGGCCAGCCTGCGGCGCCAGCGGGAGGAGATGCTGCGCCAGGTCGCGTCGGAGGAACGCCGCACCGCGTCGGAGCGCGAGCGGCTGCAGGCGCAGATCCAGGGCTACGAGGCCGAGCTGGGCCAGATCGAGGCGCAGGTGACGGTGCAGCGTGAGCGCATCCGGGTGGTGGAGCGCATCCTCGCCTCCGGCCAGCAGCTCGCCGCCCGCGGCCTCGCCTCGGAACTCGACCAGCGGCGCCGCGAGGAGAACCTGCTGGAGCAGCGCCAGGCGCTGAACTCCCTCGCGCAGCAATACATCGCCCGGCGCAGCCAGATGACCGAGGCGCGCTTCACGCTGGAACAGCTGCCCTTCCAGCAGGCGGAGAAGATCCAGGCGCTGCGCAACGACCTGTCGGCGGCCGAGCAGCGGATCGCCGAGGTGGATGGCAGGCGGGCCTATGTCCTGCGCGCGCCGATGGCCGGCCGTATCTCCTCCCTGCAGGCGACCGTCGGGCAGCCGGCGCGGCCGGACCGGCTGCTGCTGCAGATCATCCCGGCCGCGGCGGCGCTGCAGGCGGAGCTGTTCATCCCCGCCCGCGCCATCGGCTTCGTCGCGGTCGGGCAGCCCGTGCGCATCCTGTACGACGCCTTCCCCTACCAGCATTTCGGCACCTATCGCGGCCGGATCGAGACCGTGTCGCAGAGCATCCTGACCGCGTCCGACATCGCCACGCCGGTGACGCTGAAGGAGCCGGCCTATCGCGCCACCGTCTCGCTCGAGCGGCCGGACGTCGATGCCTATGGCCGCCGCGTGCCGCTGCAGCCGGACATGCTGCTGCGCGCCGACATCATCCTGGAACGCCGCACCCTGGTGGACTGGATCCTCAACCCGCTGCTGAGCGCGAGGATCCAGGGATGATCCAGGAGATGCTGGATTTCGGCGGCCGCCGCCGGCTGCCGAGCATCCTGCAGACCGAGGCGGCGGAATGCGGCCTCGCCTGCCTGGCCATGGTGGCGAGCTTCCATGGCCACCGGGTGGACCTGAACACGCTGCGCCGCCGCCATCCCGTCTCGCTCAAGGGCGTGACCCTGCGCGGGCTGATCCAGGTGGCGAACCAGATGCAGCTCGCCTGCCGGCCGCTGCGGTTCGAGCTGGAGGCGCTGGGCGAGCTGAACCTGCCCGCCATCGTCCACTGGGACATGAACCACTTCGTGGTGCTGAAGTCGGTCGGCGCCCGCGGCATCACGGTGCATGACCCGGCTTCCGGCAGCAAGACCTACAGCCTGGCGGAGGCGTCGAAGCACCTGACCGGCGTCGCGCTGGAGCTTTCGCCCGCCGAGGGCTTCACCCCGCGGGTCGAGCGCGCGCGGCTGCCGCTGCGGCTGTTCTGGGGCCGCATGCAGGGCGTCTCGACGCCGCTGGCCCAGGTCTTCGCCCTGTCCATCATCCTCGAGCTGCTGGTGGTGGCGGCGCCCTTCTACATGCAGCTGACGGTCGACGAGGTGGTGGCGCGCGGCGACGTGGACCTGATGCTGGCCCTCGCGCTCGGCTTCCTGCTCCTCGCCGCGCTCAACGTCGCCACCAACGCGCTGCGGTCGCATATCGTGCTGGTGGTGCAGAACGCCGTGCATTTCCAGATGGGGGCGCGGCTGTTCCACCACCTGGTGCGCCTGCCGCTCGGCTTCTTCGAGAAGCGGCATATCGGCGACGTGCTGAGCCGCTTCAATTCCATCGAGCCGATCCGCAACGCACTGGCCGAGGGGCTGATCCTGGCCGTCATCGACGGCATCATGGCGCTGGCGACCCTGGCGATGATCTTCATCTACTCGCCGACCCTGGCGGCGGTGGTGATCGCCGCGCTGCTGCTCTACCTGCTCGCCCGGCTGGCGCTCTACCGCCGCTTCCGCGACCTGAGCGAGGCGGCGATCCAGGCCGAGGCGGTGGAGAATTCCAACTTCATCGAGACCGCCCGCGCCATCCAGAGCGTGAAGCTGTTCAACCGGGAATCCGACCGCGAGGGGCTCTGGCTGAACCGCCACGCCGATACGGTGAACGCCAACATCCGCCTGGGCCGGGCGGAGATCCGCTTCCGCACCATCAACGGCGCCATCTTCGGCGTCGAGAACATCGTGACCGTCTACCTTGCCGCCATGTTCGCGCTGCAAGGCCAGATGACGGTCGGCATGATCTTCGCCTTCATGGCCTACAAGCAGAACTTCACCGGCAAGGCCTCCGCCCTGGTGGAGAAGCTGCTGGAATTCCGCCTGCTGGACCTGCACCTGGAACGCATCGCCGACATCGCCACCAACCCGGTGGAGCCGGGGCATGACCGGCCGCTGGCCTACACCACGCCGATCCGGGGCGGGCTGGAGCTGCGCAACGTCTCCTTCCGCTATGCCGAGACAGAGCGCTTCGTGCTGGAGAACGTGAACATCCGCGTCGAGGCGGGGCAGTTCGTCACCATCATGGGCCCCTCCGGCGGCGGCAAGACCACGCTGCTGAAGATCATGCTCGGCCTGCTGGAGCCGACCAGCGGAGAGGTGCTGGTGGACGGCGTGCCGCTGCCGACCATCGGCTACCGCATCTACCGCGAGCAGGTGGCGGCGGTGATGCAGGAGGACCAGCTGCTCTCGGGCTCGATCGCCGACAACATCTGCTTCTTCGACCCGACCTTCGACCAGGACCGCATGGTCAGCTGCGCCCAGATGGCCGGCATCCATGAGGAGATCATGGCCATGCCCATGGCCTACAACAGCCTGATCGGCGACATGGGCAGCTCTCTCTCGGGCGGGCAGAAGCAGCGGGTGCTGCTGGCGCGCGCGCTCTACAAGATGCCGAAGATCCTCTTCCTCGACGAAGGCACCGCGCATCTCGACGTGGAGAAGGAGCGGCAGATCAACGAGCGCCTGCGCCGCCTTTCCATCACCCGCATCAGCGTCGCGCATCGGCCGGAGATGATGAATGGCGCCGACACGGTGCTGCGCATCGGCGCCGAGCCGGTGGGCTGACGCCAGGCGCCCTCGGGGACCGGGCGGCGGGATCGTCCTGGCGCCCGCGGGCGCCGGGCGGCCCCTATGGCCATGGATCCGGGGCCTTCCCGCCGCAGGGCGCGGGTCCATCGAGGTCGCGCCGCGGATGCGGTTCCGTCGCGGCGGGCGCCGCTCGGCGCCTGGGCCGGCCGCGGGCCGGTCCACCGCGCCGCCGGCCCGCCGCC
>NZ_SMOA01000213.1 GCF_004353985.1 Paracraurococcus ruber
TGGCGCGCCGCTCCATCGCCGGCGTCGCCGCGGCCAGCCGGGCGGCCACCGCCGGGTCGTGCAGCCGGGCATCGGCGCGCGCCTCGGCCAGCGCGCGGTCGCTGGCCTCGAAGGCGGCGCCCACCGCCGCCTCGCCCTCGTCCAGCGCCCGGGCGAGCGCCGAGACCTCCCGCAGCTTCTCCTCGGCGAAGGCAAGCCGGCGGCGCAGCGCGGGGTCGAGCCCGGTCTCCGGCGCCAGGCTGTGCGGCACATGCAGCAGGGAACAGGACGGCGCCACCATCAGCCGCTTGCCGAAGCCGGCCGCCTCGGCCGCGCGCAGCGGCGCCAGCGCCGCGCGCAGGTCGGCGCGCCAGACATTCCGCCCATCCACGACGCCCAGCGAGAGCCAGCGGTCGCGCGGCAGCGCCGCCAGCGCGGTGGCGAGCTGGTCCGGGGCGCGCACCAGGTCCAGGTGCAGCCCGGCGACCGGCAGCGCGGCGGCCAGCGGCAGGTTGTCGCGCAGCCCGTCGAAATAGGTCGCCAGCAGCAGGTGCAGCCCCGGCGCGGCATCGGCCAGGGCGCGGAAGGCCGTGCGGTAGGCATCGGCGGCCCCGGCCGGCAGGTCGGTCACCAGGCAGGGCTCGTCCACCTGCACCCAGGCCGCCCCGGCTTCCGCCAGGTAGCGCAGCGCATCGGCATAGGCGGGCAGCAGCAGCGGCAGCAGGTCCAGCGGGCGGGTGCCGTCCGCCGCCTTCGACAGCAGCAGCAGCGAGACCGGGCCCAGCAGCACGGGCCGCGCCCGGGTGCCCTGCTGCAGCCCTTCCCGCAGCGCGCGGGCCCAGCGGTTGTCCAGCAGCCGCGGCCGCAGCGCCGCCGACAGGCGCGGCACCATGTAGTGGTAGTTGGTGTCGAACCACTTGGTCATCTCGAGCGCCGGGGCGTCGCCCGGGATGCCGGCGGCGCGCTCCGCCTCGGTCCCGCGGGCGCCGCGGGCCAGGGCGAACATCGTCGCCAGCGAGGCCGGCCCCTCGCCGGCCCAGCCATAGCCGGGCGGGATCAGGCCGAAGGCGCAGGCCGTCTCCAGCACATGGTCGTAGAGGGCGAAATCGGCGGCGGGGATGTGGTTGATCCCGCTGCCCTGCTGCACGGCGCGGGCCTGGGCGCGCAGCGCGGCGGCGGCGGCCAGCAGCTCGGGCTCGGTGGCGGTGCCGGCCCAGAAGGCTTCGAGGGCTGCCTTGAGCTCGCGCTTCGGCCCGATGCGCGGGTAGCCGAGATTGGCGGCGATGGTCATCGCGGGCGGTCTCCGTCGCCCGGTGCACCCAGCCCGGCCGTCAGGGTGGCGCGCCCCCGCCGCGCCCGGTCAGGGGGGCGGGGTGCACGGCGCCGGCAGGTCTCCTGGCTCGCGGGTGCCGGGCTTGTGCCCCTCGCTGCCGGCCCTGCCTTCCCGCTTGCGCAGTGGCGCCCCTGGATGGGGGCTCGGGCCGGCGGCTTCCCGCCGACAGTTGCTGGGGCAGCGTCCGACTGGGGTGGCCTGCGCCATCCGCACGGACTTCCCTTTTCACCCGCTCGCGCGGGACCAACGCCATATGCAGATATCTTTATATGCGAGGTTCTGCAAGCCTTCCGTGGCGAGCTTGGTCCTCGCTGGTCCATCGAATGGCACCGGCCTCACCCATGCCATGCTGCCGACCGACCCGCCTCTATGCGGCGCCGGACGACCATCGGGCCGCCCGCGCCACCCGTGCTGCGGCCGATGCCATGCCGTGATCCGGCCTGCTGTGGCGGCGGCATCCCCGCGGCAGCGGCTTGCCGGTTCCCCGGGCCAGGCCGGTCGCGGCAGGCCTTGGATGGCGCGGCCAATCCTCTCCATGCGACCCCGCGACCCGCCCTGGCATGTGGCGGCGGGTGGACGGGTGGAACAGCCGGGTGCGGCGACCCGGGGGGCCGATCCGGTGGGGCAGGGTCGGGGCAGCCAGCCCGGCGGAGGGCCGGGTCGGCCCGGCCGGGCATGCCAGGGCGTCCCGGCGGCGCCCGCGGGCAGCAGGCGTGCCCGAAGCCCTGGCGGCGCCGGCCGCCGCGCGATAGGGCAGCGGCCGGGATCGCGGAGGTCGCGGATGCTCTACGTCTTTCCCGCCGGCACCAGGGCCGTCGCGGTCCGCGCCTATCGCCGGCCCTATGACGACCCGATCGCGGTCGCGGCCGGTGACGCGGTGCAGCCCGACCCCCTGCGCAGCCCCGGCACCGACCTGCTGGGCTGGATCTGGTGCCGGGCGGCGGATGGGCGCGAGGGCTGGGTGCCGGAGGCGTGGCTGGAGCCGCGGGACGGGCAGCTTCGCCTGCGCCGCGCCTTCTCGGCGCTGGAACTCGGCATGGAGCCGGGCGAGGTGGTCGAGCTGCGCTTCAGCGAGAGCGGCTTCGTGTTCTGCCGAAAGGCCGACGGCACCGAGGGCTGGGTTCCCGATGCCGTGCTGGCGCTGCACCCCGCCGCCGCACGGGGGTGAGGCCGGGCGGCGGCGGCGGCTGCACCTGCCTGCGGCAGCGCCGGGCCGCGTGGCCCGGCGCCGGGCGGATGGCGCCGTCGCGGGACGGGGCCAGCCGCGGCCGCGAGGCCCGCGGCCTCAGGCTTCCGGCGGGCGGGGCCGGCGTTCGGCCATGAACTGGTCGAACTCCGCCTTGTCCTTCGCCACCCGCAGCCGCTCGAGGAAGCTGCCGAACTCCTTCTGCTCCTCCTCCAGCCGGCGCAGCGTCTCCTCGCGGTACTCGTCGAAGGCGCGGTTGCCGGTGGAGGCGGGCTCCTCCCGCGCCCAGGCGCCCCAGCCGCAGGCGCCGCCGCGGGCGCGCTCCAGGCCGTGGCGGCGGGCCCAGCGGCCGCCGAGCCGGCCGCTGCCGATCAGGAAGAACAGCACCGCCAGGCCGATCGGCCAGAAGGCGATGAAGCCCAGCACCATGCCGGCGATGAGCAGCGGCCTGGGCACGGACCAGACGAAGGCCCAAGGATTGAAGCCCCGGTTGAAGCCCCGGTTGAAGCCGCGGTCGGACCCCTGGTCGAAGCCGGGCCCGCCGCCGCCGCGGTCCCACCCGCCCGGGCGCGGGCCCCATCCCGACCGATCATAGCCGGCGGGCCCATAGGCGCCGGGCTGAGCTGAACCTGACATCCTGCTCCTCCTGTGTATGCAAGACATACTTACATTGGCCCCCGCGCCGCGGGGTTTCAAGGGAAATCGGCGAAGGGTCCGTCAGGTGCCGCCAGCCAGGCCCAGGCTCTGCAGGTAGATCAGCAGCCCCGCCTCCAGCAGTTCCTCGGGCGACATCGGCAGCTTGCGGCGCGCCCGGTCGGGGCGCCCGAACAGCGCGGCGATGCCATGCGACATGGACCAGACATGCAGCGCCACCATCAGCGCCGGCGGCCGCCTGCCCTCCGGCGCGCGGGCGATCAGCCGCTCCGTCGCATCGCGCAGCACGGCGAAGGCGCGGTCGCCGGCCGCCTGCAGGCCGGGATGGTCCTGCGGCGCCAGGCGGGAGTCGAACATCGCGGCGTAGTAGGCGCTCTCCTCCCGCGCGAAGGCGAGATAGGCGCGGCCGAGATTCTCATAGGCCCGCAGCGGGTCCGGCGCGCCGTCCTGCCAGCCGACGGCCAGCGCCTCGGCGAAGCGCTCGAAGCCCTGCCGCGCCACCTCGGCCAGCAGCGCCTCGGCATCGCGGAAATGCCGGTAGGGCGCGCCGGGGCTGACGCCGGCCAGCCGCGCCGCCTCGGCGACGGTGAAGCCGGCCGGACCATGCTCGGCGATCAGCGACACGGCCGCCTGCACCAGCGCTTCCCGCAGGTTGCCATGGTGGTAGCCGCGCCGCTGTCCGGGGTAGGTCATGTAAGCAGCTATTGCATTGCCCGCCGCGCCGCGCCACCCCCGCGCTGGCCGCCGCGGCGCCCGCCCGGCACCATCTCACGCGACCCCGGGTCGTGGTCCCGGCGCCGATCGCCGCCGGGGCGCCCGGCGGCATCCTGGCCCGCCGCCTGCCGCCTGCCGTCCGCCGGTCGCGGCCGGGGGCCCATCGCACCGGCTGCAGTTTATCCGGCGCGGCAGCCGGTGTAGGTGACGGCATGTCCCATCGCCCGCTGATCGGCCTGACCCTGGATGCGGAGCCGGCCGGCGGCTGGTCCAAGCTGCCCTGGTACGCGCTCCGGCAGAATTACTTCGACGCGGTGATCGCCGCCGGCGGCCTGCCCGTCGCGCTGCCGCATCGCCCGGACCTCGCGGCCGACTACCTGGGCCGGCTGGACGGGCTGCTGGTGACCGGCGGCGCCTTCGACGTGGACCCCGCACTCTGGGGCGGCGGCCCGCCGCACCCGACCGTCACCCTCAAGCCGGGGCGGACGGATTTCGAGCTGGCGGCCACCCGCACGGCGCTGGCGCGCGACCTGCCGGTGCTGGGCATCTGCGGCGGGCAGCAGCTTCTGGCGGTGGCCTTCGGCGGCACGCTGATCCAGCACATCCCGGACGAGGTCGCCGGCGCGCTGGCGCATGAGCAGCCCAACCCGCGCACCGAGCCGGGGCATGAGGTGGCGATCGCCGGCGACACGCTGCTGGCGCGCATCACCGGCCGGCCGCGCATGGCGGTGAACAGCGCCCACCACCAGGCCGTCGCCACCGCCGGCCCGGGCGCCATCGTCAACGCCCTGGCGCCCGACGGCGTGGTGGAGGGCGTGGAACACCCCGGCTACCGCTTCGCCCTGGGCGTCCAGTGGCACCCGGAATACGCGGTGGACCCGGCCGACCCGTTGATCTTCCGCGCCTTCGTGGAGGCCTGCCGTGGCCGATGAGGATGCGGAGGACGTCGTTGAGCAGGCGGAGGGCGGGGACGCCGCCACCGCGGAGGCGCGCGGCGAGCGGATCGCCAAATGGCTGGCCCGCGCCGGCGTCGCCAGCCGCCGCGACGCGGAGAAGCTGATCGCCGAAGGCCGGGTGAAGCTGGAGAACAAGGTGGTGGGGACCCCCGCCACCTTCATCCAGCCCGGCGACCTCGTCACCGTCGATGGCCGCGCGGTGGCGGAGCCGCAGCGCACCCGCCTGTTCCGCTACCACAAGCCCGCCGGCCTGGTGACGACGCACCGGGACGAGAAGGACCGTCCCACCGTCTTCCAGCACCTGCCGCCCGGCCTGCCGCGGCTGGTCTCGGTCGGCCGGCTGGACCTGAACTCGGAAGGCCTGCTGCTGCTGACCAATGACGGCGCCCTGGCGCGGCGGCTGGAGCTGCCGGCCAATGGCTGGATCCGCCGCTACCGCGTGCGGGTGAACGGCGCGGTCAGCGATCAGGCGCTGGCGGAACTCGCCCGCGGCGCGACGGTGGAAGGCGTGCGCTACGGCCCGATCGAGGCCGGGCTCGACAGCCGCAAGGGCGCCAATGCCTGGCTCACCGTCGCCCTGCAGGAAGGCAAGAACCGCGAGATCCGCAAGGTCATGGCGCATCTCGGCCTGGCGGTGTCGCGGCTGCTCCGCACCGCCTACGGGCCGTTCCAGCTCGGCAGCCTGCCGCGCGGCGCGGTGGAGGAGGTGAACCCCAAGGTGCTGCGCGAGCAGCTGGGCCTGAAGGCCGAGACGCCGGCGCAGCGGCGCAAGCGGGCGCGCGGATGACCTGCGGCGGCTGCCGGGCGCGGGGCGGAAGCCCTTTGGCAACCCTCGGCCTGCTGTAACCCGCGCATGCGCATCATCGCCGGCCGGCATCGCGGGCGGACGCTGCAGGCACCCGCCGGGCAGGCGACGCGGCCGACCGCGGACCGCGTGCGCCAGGCGCTGTTCGACATGCTCTGGCACGCGCCGTGGTCGCCCTTCTCGCAGGACCGCGCCCTGCTGGAGGAGGTCCGGGTGCTGGACGCCTTCGCCGGCACCGGCGCCCTCGGGCTCGAAGCGCTCTCCCGCGGAGCGGCCCAGGCGACCTTCCTCGAGACCGACCGCGCCGCCCTCACGGCGCTGCGCGCCAACATCGCCGCCTGCCGGGAGGAGGCGCGCTGCCGCGTCCTGCCCGCGGATGCGACGAAGCCGCCGCGCGCCGCCGCGCCCTGCGGGCTCGTCTTCCTCGACCCGCCCTACCGGGACGGGCTGATGGAAGCGGCGCTGGCGGCGCTTGCGGCGGCCGGCTGGATCGCCCCCGGCGCCCTGGTCTGCGCCGAATACGGCGCGGATCCCGGCGCCGCCCCGCCGGGCTTCGAGACCCTGGCCAGCCGCGGCCACGGGGCGGCGCATCTGCGCATCCTGCGGGCCGGATGAGGCCGGCCGCCCGCCGCCTGGACCGGGCGCTGGTTGTGCTGCCCTCCGTCACCCTCGGCGGGACGGAGCAGCAGACCGCCGTCCTCGCCCGCGCCATGGCCGAGGCCCGGCTGGAGGTCACCCTGGCGATGGAGCCGGCGCTGCGGCCGGACTTCGCCGCCCTGCCCGGCGCCGCATCCGAGCTTCGCAGCGTCACCGGCCCCTTCGGCTGGCAGGCCGGGGCCACCGCCGCGGACAACATCGCGGCGCAGGCGGCGGCGCTAGCGCCGCTGCTGCAGGGGCTGCGGCCGGATCTCGTCATCCTGCCCCTGCCATGGCCCGGCCACGGCTTCGGCCTGCTGCAGGCGCTCGCCGCGGCCGGGCAGCGGACGCTGGTCATCCAGCACCTTGCGCCGCAGATCGCCGACCCCGTGCCGGAGGCCGCCGCGCCGGTCCTCGCCACCCTGGCGGCGGCACCGATCCGCTGGGCGGCGGTCTCCGCCCCGGTCGCCGCCCGCGCGGCGGCCTTCTTCGGCCTGCCGCCCGCCGCCGTCGCCGTGGTGCCCAATGGCGTGCCGGTGCCGCCGGCCGATCCCGCCGCGCGGGAGGCGGCGCGGGCCGGGCGCCGGCGGCGCCTCGGCCTGCCGGCGGCGGCGCCGCTGGTCGCCTTCGCCGGCAGGCTGGAACTGCAGAAGGGCGCCGACCTGCTGCCGGAGATCGCCGCCCGGCTGCACGACGCCTGCGGCGCCACCCTGGCCGCGCTGGGGGAGGGCGCGCTGCGCTGGTCGCTGGAGGCGAGCCCGGCGGCGCGGCGGGGCGGCCCGCTGCGCCTGCTGGGACATGTGCCCGATGTGGCGGACTGGCTGCTGGCGGCGGATGTGCTGCTGCTCCCCTCCCGCTACGAGGGCTGCCCGCTGGTCTTCCTGGAGGCGGCGGCGCGGCGCTGCCCGGTCGTCGCCTCGGCCGCGGCGCTGGAATGCCTGGGCCCCGCGGCACGCGACCTGGCTGCCATCGCGGCCAGCGGCGGGGTGGCCGACTTGACGGATCAAACCATCCTGCGGTTGAAGGATACTGCCGCTGTCCGGCCTGCGGTGGAGGCGGCCTACCGCCATGCCGTCGCCGAGGACGAGGCTGCCATGCTCCGCCGCACCTTCAGCCTGATGCGCGCCGCCCTTGCCTGACCCAGCCCCGGCCGCGCCGGCCGATCCCGCATCGGTGGCGATCGCGGTCGTCATCCCCGCGCATGGCCAGCCCGGCCTGCTGCCGGAAGCGATCGGCGCCGTGCTGGCGCAGGAGGGCGCGCCGCCGGTCGCCGCCGTGGTGGTGGAGGATGGCTGCCCATCCCCCGCCACCGCCGCCCTGGCCGCCGCCTTCGCCGCGGCGCATCCCGGCCGCGTCTTCCTGCTGCGGCAGCGCAACCGCGGCCTGTCCGCCGCCCGCAACACCGGGATCGACTTCGCGCTGCGCGCCTTCCCCGCCTGCCGGGCGCTGTATTTCCTCGATGCCGACAACCGGATCCTGCCGGGCTTCCTCGCCCGCGGCTGGGCGGCGCTGCAGGCGGCGCCGCCAGAGACCGGCTGGTTCTACCCGGACATCCATGAACTGGGCGGGCAGGCCGATGGCAGCTGCGCCGGCGACTTCTCCCTGCTGCACCTGCTGGTGCTGAACTACTGCGAGGCCGGCAGCCTGGTGCGGCGGGAGGTGTTCGAGGCCGGGCTGCGCTTCGACGGCACGGCGATGCGCGCCGGCTTCGAGGACTGGGATTTCTGGCTGCAGGCCGGCCGCGCCGGCTTCCGCGGCCAGCACCTGGCCGACTGGGGCTTCCGCTACCGCAAGCGGCCGGAGAGCATGCTGGCCGCCGCCGAGCGGCAGCGCGACCACCTGCTGCGCCTGCTGCGGGACCGCCATGCCGCGGCGCTGCGGCCGCGCGCCCTGGCGGCGCTGGAGGCGCGCGAGGCGCCGCGCCATGCGCTGTTCGAGGTGGACCGGGCCGGGGCGCTGCTCTTCCTCGACCCCGACCGGGCCGAGGCGGTGGCCGCCCCCGCCCTGCGCCGCCGGCTGCTGGCCGCCGGCACCGCGCCGGGCGCCGTGCATGCGCCGGCGATGGTCCTGTTTGGGGATGGCGCGACGCTCGGCCTGCTGCGGGCGCATCGCCTGCTGCCCATGGTGCTGTGGTGGGCGGAGCGGCTGCTGCGCGGCCATGACCTGGTCGCCCTCCGCCTCCGGCCGGCGGCCGGCGCCGAACTGGCCTTCGAGCTCGAGGACGGGGCGGCGCCGGTCGCCGAGGCCGGCCTGCTCTGCCTGACCGGGGACGGCCTGCTGCGCCTGGCCGCCGACCCGCTTTCGCCCGGCCTGGTCAGCCTGGACGGGGAGGCGCCCTTGCCGCGCATCGCCCGGCTTGCGCTGGCGCTGCCCGGCCGGCTGCCGCCCGCCGGCAGCGGCGCGCTCCGGCTGCTGCAGGCGGAGGTCGCGGCGCTCGGCCGGCTGCGGGCGGAGCAGGCCGGACTGCCGGCGCCCTGGCGGCTGGACTGGCGCGTCCCGCGCAGCCGCGCCGCGGCGGAGGCGCGCTGGGCGCAGGGGATCGGCGCCGCCCTGCCGCGGGAACCGCTGCCGGACCGCCGCGACATCGCCTTCTTGCTGCCGCTGTTCGCCTTCGGCGGGCTGGAGAAGGTGGCGATGGCGCAGGCCCGCGTGCTGCGCCGGCATGGCTGGCGCACCCATCTGGTCGTCGCCGGCGCGCAGCGGCTGGACTGGGCGCCGGAGGTGGCGGCGAGCTTCGACAGCGTCACGCTCTTCCAGGGCCTGGGCGAGCAGCGGGTGGCCTATGAGGTGGGCTATTTCGGCGCCGCCCTGTCCCGCATGCCGGAGGATGCCGAGGGCGCGCGCGACGCGCTCGGGCTGCTGGCGGATTGCCAGGTGGTGGTGAACACCCATGCCATCGGCTGCCACGCCCTGGCGGCGCCGCTGCGCCGGCTGGGCGTGCGGACCTTCGCCGCGCTGCACCTGGTGGAGAATGCTGCCTGGGATGCGCCCTACGGCAACCCGCATGCCCTGGCCGGCTACGAGCACGCCTATGACGGCATCCTGGTGATCTCCGAGGCGCTGCGCGGCTGGTGCATCGGCCAGGGCCTGCCGCGGGAGAAGCTGACCCTGCTGCGCAACGCCCCGGGCCATGCCACGCCGCCCGCCCGCGCCGCCGCCGCCCGGGCCGAGCGGGCGGC
>NZ_SMOA01000214.1 GCF_004353985.1 Paracraurococcus ruber
TGAACCAGCATTTTTGGCCGAGCGGGTGGCGGTGCTGCTGGAGGGTCGAGAGGCAGAGGACTGGCGTCGGGCCGGCATCGGCGTGGGGAAGAACTCTGATCGTCGCTAAACTCTTGTATCATGTGCAGGGTGAGTGGCGCGTCGCCACGGCGAAGGACAATCGGCATAGAGCGCCGGTCATGATTTTCACAGGTAGTGATAGAACGCAGTGCGGGTTTGATCTCTTGGAGCAAGCGATCGAATAACTCGTGTGACTGCTGTACCAGAGCAAGTAGCAAGTAAGGCTGTATTATCAGAGGTGAAAAGCGCTTGCAGCAATTGGCGCAAGCTGCTGAATTCCCTGTACGTCCGAGCTTGCCCCGCTCACCGGGGCCGGGGTGGCCCGCGCCGCCACCTATGCCCGCCAGGCACTGTCGCCGGCGACGCTCGCCGCCTATGCCGCGGACTGGGGCGGCTTCGAGGGCCTGGTGCCGGGGCAGGGGCGGCGCCCCCCTGCCGGTCACCCCGGTCTCCGTCGCCGCCTCCTTCCGCAACGCTGGCCGCCACCCCTGCCGCATGGCCGGCCAGCCTTGGGCCGGCTCGCACCCCGCACTCCGCGACACCCTCGCCGGCATCGCCCACCGCCACAGCACACCACAGCGCCGGTCTGCGGCGATCGGCACCGCCGAGATCCGCAGGCTGGTGGCGACCTGCAGCGACGGCCTGACCGGGACGCGGATCGCGCGCTGCTACTGTTGAGCATGTGCTTCGGCGCAGGCCGCAAAACTCGATTGCGTTACAATTCAGTCTGCGGCGAACGGGTACGCAATATGCTCGAAGAGCATAATACGCGGCCTGAGCCCAACTGGGTCAGCGGTCCCGCCATCATGCTGTGCGTCATGCAGTGACGCCGAACCACTGCGCATTTCGCAGGTGATTTGCTTAGCAAACGAGCAATCATCTCTCAGCAAATCACGTTCAAGTGATGCGTGTCCATTGAGGGCGCCTAGTGGCCTGGAGATCCCCCCTGCTCTTCGCCGACGATCTGCGCCACGCGCATAAGCTGGCTGCCATAGCGCACCGAAGCATCGCAGCGGCTCAACGCAACCCCAACCCAGCGGCCAGACGCTCGCTCCTTCTCGAAGCCATGTGTGCCGTTGACGATGTCCTGGCCATCGCCGAGGCAGCCCTCGACGTCGATGCCGAGCCAGATCTGGGCATGATGGAGGCTGCTGTCTGATGCCGACCGAAACGCATGCCGGGCCGGACACCATTCCAGGCCTCACTGACATTGCCGGGCTCAGCCAGGCTCTGCTCGAGCACATTCCTGAGCTCGCGGCTGAGTGCGTGACTGACCTCGCGTTGGACGCCCTCTGCGACCTGGAAGTCCGCACGATGCGTGATCTTGCCACCGCCGCCGCGACAACTCCGGGGGAGATCGCCCGAAAAGTTGGCGTGCTCGTTGCTCGGTTGGTCGACGACGGCGCCGAGGTGGAACTCCCGGATGGCGAAGCCGCCTTGCTACGTTCGGTGCTGCGTGACCTGACGCACTTCGCCGGGCCAACTGCTTCTGGTGACGCCTGCCGCAAAGGTTTCTGAGCGATCGAGCCGGTAGCGGCATCCCGGTACAAGGCAGTCGGCTGGGTGGGAGAGGGCCATTCGGCCCCGGCATGCTGCGGCGTGTGTACAGAACCGCCGGCATGCCCCTTCCGACGCCCACCACCCTCTTAGACCCAACTATTTTGACCCCTCGGCGATCCCGTGCCTCAATCCGCAGTAGATACTGCAGGAAGCGCGCGGCCGATGAGGACGCCCGCATGCGGCCCCTCTTTCCGAGCATTGTCTCCTCGGCGAGAGACGCAGCGACCGGGGCCGGCGATCCTCTTTCGGACGGCGCAAAGCGGCCCGACACCGGGCCGGACCTCGGCGTCGAAGCTAAGCGCAATCCGCGCGCCGGCGCATGGCGACTGGCCTCGCATCGGTACGAGCCTGATCGATAACGTTCCAGACCGCTGCAGCAAGCTCATAGTAGCCCTCGGGTTTGCCAAGCCGGATCGTTGGCCTGCCCAACCCGCGCAGATCAGCTTGCGGCGAACCTTTGCTGAAGCCGGTTATCACCACCACCGGCAGATGCGGCGTATGTCGGCGCAACTCCGCCATGTGTCAATCGGCTTGGAATCGGGACCCCGGATCGGCGCCCAAAAGGGGCTCTGGCGCAGATTTCGTGCTGGTGCGGCGTTAGAGGCGTGTGCCCTTGGCGAGGAAACGCCAGCGATGCCCCTGCTTGATCCACGCTCCCTGCTACCTGCCGGCCTCGTGGTCGACGCTGTCGAGGCCGGCACAGATCGCATCATCATCTCCGCGCATCCAGCGGTGACGGTGAGCGCCTGCCCGACCTGCGGTGGGCTGTCGCGCCGCGTGCATAGCCGCTACCAGAGGCAGCTGCTTGACCTGCCCTCTCACGGACGAGCCGTGGAGCTGCACTTGCAGGCGCGCCGCTTCCGCTGCGTCACAGCCAAATGCCCACGACGGACCTTCGCCGAGCCGCTACCGGCGGAGGTCGGCCGGCGATCTGGCCAGCGCACTGCGCGCCTGGACGGGTTGGTCCAACACCTCGGCCTTGCCCTCGGCGGCCGTCCTGGTGCGGGTCTCGCCGGGCGCCTGATGCTGCCGGTCAGCCGTGATACGCTGCTGCGGGTCGTCCGGCGGCTGGCGCCAGGCAAGGCTGGCCCGGTCCAGGTCGTCGGGATCGATGAATGGGCATGGCGACGGCGCCAGCGCTACGGCACCATCCTCTGCGACCTCGAGCGGCGTTGCATCGTCGACCTGCTGCCCGACCGCGACCAGGCGACCGTGACGGCGTGGTTGCGGGCCCATCCCGAAGTGGAGGTTGTCGCCCGCGACCGCGCGGGCGGCTTCGCCGGGGCGGTCCGCCAGGCTGCACCGACCGCGATCCAGGTGGCCGACCGCTGGCACCTCATGGAAAATGCCAGCGCGGCGTTCCTCGACGCCGTGCGCGCCGACCTTACAGCGATCCGCCGTGCCCTCAGCAGCGGCACGGTGAACCCGGATCTCCTGAGTGCGGCCGAGCGCGCCCAGTATGAAAGCTACCTCCGGCGGCGGGAGGCGAACGACACCATTCGCGCCATGGCGGCGGCCGGAACCCCGATCAAGGAGATCGTCCGCCGCACCGGCCGCAGCCGCAAGCTCGTGCGCGCCGCGCTCCGCCATGCCGAGGACGAGGTCTTCCGCAGCCGGGCCAGCAACCTTGATCCCTGGCTGCCGCGGCTGCAGGCGATGTGGGACGGCGGTTGCCGCAACGCCGCCGAACTCCGGCGCAGGCTGGGCGACGAGGGCTTCGGCGGTTGCCTGCGGATCGTCACCGAGTGGGCCACCCGGCGCCGACGAAGCGAGGCCCCCGATGGTGGCGCAGTTGGCCGGGTACCGCCGACCAGGATCATGGCGCGTGCCATGCTGGCCACGCGCGACGGCCTGACACGCGCGGAGGCGTTGATGGTGGCGGCCATCGAGGGCGCCGTTCCTGCCCTGACCACTGCACGCGATCTGGTAGAGCGCTTCCATCGCATGCTGCGCAGCGGAACCTCCGCGCGATTGCCCGACTGGATCAAGGAGGCCAAGGCAAGCTCAATCGCTTCCTTCGGGCGTGGTATCGCCGACGACCATGCCGCAGTTCGCGCGGCGCTGACCGAGACATGGTCAAACGGCGTCACCGAGGGCAGCATCACCAAGCTCAAGCTGGTCAGGCGACAGATGTACGGCCGCGGCAAGCTCGACCTCCTGCGGGCACGCCTCGTCGCACCGCAGGCGGCCATGTAACCAGCACGAAATCTGCGCCAGAGCCCCGATTCCAAGCCGATTGACAGCGAAGCGCTGGATCGTCGAACGGACTATCGCCTGGCTGAACCGCTGTCGTCGCCTCGCCAAGGATTGGGAGTGCCTGAACCGGTCAGGCCTGTGCTTCCTGCGCTGGGCCTCCGTCCGCCTCATGCTGCGAAGGCTCTGCCGAATCAGCAAATGATCCCGGACGGACTCTAACCTCCGGCGCGAAGGCGGACGGGCGGTTTGGCGAGTGGGACTTCGTCTACCTGGCCGAGCAGGATGCTTACCGATGCCCTGCTGGCGAGACGATGAAGTGGTGGTTCAATAGCATCGACGAGACCGGCAAGACGCAGCGCTACTACTGGACCACGAAATGCCCGAGTTGCCCGATCAAGGCCCAGTGCACACCGGCGAAGGTACGACGCGTCACGCGCTGGGAGCATGAGGGGGTGCTGGACGACATGCAGCGCAGGCTCGACCAGCGCCCGGATGCCATGGGGGTCAGACGGCAGACCGTCGAGCACCCGTTCGGCACGCTGAAAGCCTGGATGGGAGCCACCCACTTCCTGACCAAGACGCTGAAGCGGGTCGGCACCGAGATGAGCTTGCAAGTCCTGGCCTACAACCTGAAGCGGGTGATCGCCATCAAGGGCGTCGCAGCAGTGATCTCAGCCGTCCGGGCCTGACAGACGGAGACACGTCCCACGCCTCGGACGGCATTCGTCTGGTCAACCCGCATACCGACCCGCGCCGACGGTCGCGTTCTCACACGGCCTCGACCCGATGCGGACGTTCGGTGTTGCCGTCGCGTTGCGAGTTGCCGAACCGGCACGGCACCCGGGCGGTGAGCGGCAAGAGCGCGGGGCGGCCTCGCCTTCCGGTCCGGCCGCCCCGGTTGCTCATGGCGCGCGCCCCTCTGCGCCGTCCGCGCGGGCTCGCGCAACCGCGCGCGCGACGACGCCCCGGCCGATCGCCTCGGCCGCCACCACGTCACTTGGGTAGTGGATGCCCGCCCAGAGCCGCGACTGCCCGGCCTCGCGCGCCAGCGCCGCCATCGTCCCCGCGTCGCGGGGGAAGAGGTGCCCCAACACCCCCGCGGCCGTGACGGAGAAGCAGCCGTGCGCGGAGGGGTAGCTGGGGTGGTTGGGCGCCGCGAAGACCGGCCGGAGCTCGCGGTCGAGCTGGCCGGGCCGGGCCGTCCAGTAGGTGTACTTCGCGTCCCAGCAGGCGACGCCGGCATCGAACATGGCGGTATTGAGCAGCGCATAGGCGCTGGCGGCGCGCGGCGCGTCCCCGGCCTGACCGTTCTCGAAGAGCAGCCGCCCGAGCTGGTTGTTCCAGAACTCGTGGCTGCGCAGCCCGCCGGCGGCCGCCTCCCAGAACAGGGCGCGGGCGTTGGTTAGCGGCGTGCGCTCGATTGCGCGGAGCTGCGCCAGCTCCGCCGCGCGCTCCGGCGAGTCGGCCGCGGGGGGCGGCGGCGGGCGGAACTCGGCGGCCGAGGAGAGCAGCCAGGGTGTCCAGTTCGGGACCTGGGGCGCGGCCGGGTTGGTGCCGCTCCACTGGCCCGGCGCCGCCGGCACCGTGCCCGTCCAGCGCTGGTCCGTGCCGTCGCGCCGCGCGCGCTCCAGCGCCGCGGCGGCGACCTGCCGGCCGAGCGTCACGCCCGCCGCCACGTCGCTGGGGTAGGCGACACCGGCCATGAGCCGCAGCCGCCCAGCCTCCTCCGCAAGCCGCGCGAACTCCTCCGCGCGGCGCGGGAAGATTTCCGCCAGCACGGAGGCCGCCACCCCCGCCGCCACCGCGTGCTCGTCCGGGTAGGAAGGGCTCGCGGGAACCGCGACGACGGGTCGCACCGCCGGGTCGGCGGCGCCGGGGCGCGGGCGGTTGTGCGCCCGCTTGCTGTCGGCAGCCGCGGCCATCGCGTCGGAGATCGCCGTGTGCAGCACCGCGAGGTGACGCGAGGCGAGGTTGATCGGAACGCCCGCCTGCAGCGCCTCCGCCATGGCGATCTCATTCCAGCGGTAGGACGGCGCGGCGGCGTTCCACCAGGCGATGCGCTCCAGCGTCTCCGCGTCGCGAGAGGCGGCCATGGTGCGGAGTTGGCTGAGTTCCGCCCGCGTGGCGGCCGCGTCCGGCGGGGGCGGGAGGCGGAACTGGCTGGCGGAGGAGATCACCCAGCCCCGCCAGCTTCCGGGTTGGGGCGGCGCCCCGTCCTTCGGTTGGGCCGAGGCCGTGCCGGGCAGGGCCAGGGTCAGGCCGAGAAGCAGCGCGGCGCCGGCGGCGCGGCGGCCCGTGTTCATCGCGATCATGTCGAGTTGTCCTTTGTGGGGCGTGGGGGAGGGGCGCACCGCCCTCAGCTCCGCGTCACCACGATCTCGAGGTACTCGCTCGGCACGATGAGCGTCTCCGCGCCGCCGCGGTTCATCCGCACCCAGAGCTCGCGCATATCCGCCTCGAGGGCGGCGGCCTTCCCCGCTTCGAGCGCCGCGAAGGCGCGGTTCACCGGCCCGTAGAAGGTGCGGAACACCTCCAACATGTGGTCGGCCGAGCGGTAGCGGAAGTTGAAGACCTGCTTGGATGCCTCGACGCGCTGCCCGGAGAAGAGCTCGGCGAGCCGCGCCTCCGTGCCCCACAGCGCGGGTGAGCGAACGCCGGCCGGCGGCGGCAGGTGCTTCCCGATGGTCTTGAAGAGCCGCCCGATGAAGCCCTCCGGCGTCCAGTTGGCGAGGCCGATCCGGCCGCCCGGGCGCACGACGCGCAGCATCTCGGCCGCCGCCCGCTCCTGGTCCGGCGTGAACATCACGCCGAAGGTCGAGAGGACGACGTCGAAGCTCCCGTCCTCGAAGGGGAGGGCCTCGGCGTCGGCCTGCCGGAACGCGACGACGAGGCGCTCGGCGGCGGCGCGCTCCCGCCCGCGCTCCAGCAGCTCGCCGACGTAGTCGGTGGAGGTCACCCGCGCGAAGCGGCGCGCGGCGGCGAGGGTGGCGTTGCCGTTGCCGGCGGCCACGTCGAGCACGCGCTCCCCGGCGCGGAGGTCCACCGCCTCGCAGATGCGCTCGCCCACGATCTGCAGCGTGGTGCCGATGACGGCGTAGTCGCCGGTCGCCCAGGTGGCCTGCTGCCGGGCCTTCACCGAGGTGAGGTCGGGGGCGGCCGCCGGGCTCGCGATGAGGGTGGATGCGGACATGGTTATTCTCCCTCTTTTCCGCCGCGGGGGCCGGCGCTCGCCGTTTCCGGCCGTCCGTCGCTATGCTCGCCGCCTGCTGCGCGGAGGGGACCCGCGGGCCCTATGCCCGAGGCGCCGTCCCCGTGCCCCTTCGTGACGGCGGCCCGTGGGACGGAGCGTGGAAGGCGGCATGGAAACGCACGTGGAAACGGGTGCCGCGCCGGACGGGGACGCCGTCGAGATCGGTCTCCTCGGCCCGCTGACGGTTCGCCGCGCCGGCACGGCGGTGGCGCTGCCGGCCTCCCGCAAGGCGCGCGCCCTACTCGGCTTTCTGGCGCTCGCGCCGCACCCGGTCCCGCGGAGCCGCCTGTGCGAGCTGCTCTGGGACGTGCCCGACGATCCGCGCGGCGAGCTCCGCTGGTGCCTCAGCCGCGTCCGGGGCGTGCTCGGCGCGGACCGGATCGAGGCGCAGGGGGATGCGGTCCGGCTCGACCTTGCCGGCTGCCGCGTGGACGCCGCCGAGGTGGAGGAAGCGCTGCGCGCTGGCCCCGGCACCCTTGCGACGGATCGGCTGCGGGAGCTCCTCGCGCTCTTCGCTGGCGATTTCCTGGAGGGGCTGGAGCTCGGGCGCCTGCCGGAGTTCGAGGGCTGGCTGGTCGCCCAGCGGCGCCACTTCCGCGACGGCCGAACCGCCCTGCTCGAAGCGCTCGCCGGGCGGCTCGGCGACGAGGAGGCGGCGGACATCCTCGACGCGTGGCTGCGGCTCGCCCCCTTCGAGCTCCGCGCGCACGGGGCCGTCCTCGCCGCCCTCGCCCGGCGCGGCCGCATCCGCGAGGGTGAGGAGCATGTCGCGGTGGCCATCCACCTGTTCAAGGCGGATGGCCTGGATACCGCGCCGCTGCGGGAGCTCTGGCGCTCGGCCCGGGCGGAGGAGGCGCTGCGCGCCCCGACCGTCCCGGCCGCCGCTGCGCCACCGCCCGCTGCAGAGGGAAACCCCGCCGGGCCGCAGCGGCGCTCCGTCGCCGTCATGCCCTTCGCCAACCTCGCCGAGGAGCCGAGGCCGCATGGCGGCGGCCCCGCGGACGCGCTGGTCTACGACCTCATCGCGCGGCTCGCGAAGCTGCGCTCGCTCTTCGTGATCGGGCAGGGGAGCGTCTTCGCCCTGCGCGACCGCGGCGTCGCCCCGGCCGAGGCGGGCAGGCTGCTTGGCGTGGACTACGTCGTCAGCGGCTCCGTGCAGCTCCGCGGCAAGCGCCTCGCCGTCGCGGTCGAACTCGCCGAGGCGCGGAGCGCGCGCGTCGTCTGGGCGGAGGTGTTCGACGGGGAGGCGGAGGACACCTTCCAGGTCCTCGACGGGATCGGCGACCGGGCGGTCGCGCTGATCGCCGGCGAGATCGAGGCGGCGGAGCGCAACCGCGCCGTCCTTCGGCCCCCGGACTCGCTCGACGCCTGGGAGGCGCACCACCGCGGCCTCTGGCACATGTACCGCTTCAACCGGGCGGATAACGAGCGGGCGCGGCACTTCTTCGAGGCGGCGATTCGCCTAGACCCCACCTTCTCGCGCGCCCATGCCGGGCTGTCCTTCACGCACTGGCAGAACGCGTTCCAGGGCTGGGCCGAGCGCGAGGGCGAGGTGGAGCGCGCCTACGCCGCAGCCGCGCAGGGGCTGATGGCCGACGAGCGCGACCCCGCCGCACACTGGGCCATGGGCCGGGCCCTCTGGCTGCGCGGCCGCCACGACCCCTCCGTGGAGGAGCTGGAACGCGCGGTGGAGCTGAGCCCGAACTTCGCGCTCGGCCACTACACCCTCGCCTTCGTCCACTCTCTGAC
The DNA here is from genome assembly GCF_004353985.1 of Paracraurococcus ruber. Classification (GTDB taxonomy): domain Bacteria; phylum Pseudomonadota; class Alphaproteobacteria; order Acetobacterales; family Acetobacteraceae; genus Paracraurococcus; species Paracraurococcus ruber. The sequence continues at coordinate 8,816 of NZ_SMOA01000214.1, forward strand.
CGGCGACCCCGCCACGGCTGTCGCGGCCTCCGAGCAGTCGCTCCGCCTCAGCCCGCATGACCCAATGCTGTTCGGCATGCTGGGCGCGCGCGCCATGGCGCTGGTGCGCCTCGGGCGGTTCGAGGAGGCGGCGGAGGCCGGGGTGAGGGCCGCCGCCCGGCCGAACGCCCACGCCCACATCCTGGCGATCGCGGCCGTCTCCCTTGCCCTCGCGGGGCGGCTCGACGAGGCGCGCGCGCATGTCGCCGCCATCCGGAGCGCGCTGCCGCGCTACCGCGTGGACGACCTCGTCGCCGCGATGCAGCCCACGCCGGAGGGCGAGCGGCTGTTCCGGAAAGGGGCGCGGCGGATCGGCTTGGGCTGATTCCGTTCCCGCGTCGGCGCCTTCGCGCGGGCGAGGCATGCTGCGCCAGCGTGTTATGAGACCTGTGCGCGGGTGGACGGCGGGCCTCGATTTCTGGCTGTTTGAGGCACTGAACGCTGCCGGGAACTGCAGAATGCCGATTTTGCGGCGTGCCGGACGTGAGCCGGACAGACTCCTC
>NZ_SMOA01000215.1 GCF_004353985.1 Paracraurococcus ruber
TGCCTCTGCCATGCGCCTGCCATGGCCCGGCTGGATGCGCTGCTGTCGGCCAGGCTCTCGCGGCGCGGCTTCGGCGGCGCGGCGCTGACCGCGGCCGCGATGGCCTGGGGCAGCGGCGCGCGGGCGCGCGTGCCGGACGCGCCCTCCGCCCCGGTCGCGCTGGTCAATCTCCGCCTGTTCGACGGCAGGTCGGACGGCCTGCGCCCGGGGCTGCGGGTGGTGGTCGAGGGCGCGCGGATCGCGGCGGTCGCGCCCGATGCCGGCTCGGCCCCCGCCGGGGCGCGGGTGATCGACTGCGGCGGCCGCACGCTGATGCCGGGCCTGATCGACGCGCATTACCACGTCATGATGGCCTCGGCCGACCTGGCCACGCTGATGACCGCGGATCCCGGCTACATCGCCCTGATGGCCGCCGGCGAGGCGGAGCGCGTGCTGATGCGCGGGTTCACCAGCATCCGGGACCTCGCCGGCCCGTCCTTCGGCCTGAAGCGCGCCATCGATGCGGGCCTCGTGCCCGGGCCGCGCATCTGGCCGTCCGGGGCGATGATCTCGCAGACCTCCGGCCATGGCGACTTCCGTCAGCCGCATGAGCTGCCGGCGACGCCGCTCAGCCCGCCCAGCCGTGGCGACCAGCTCGGCGCCGGCGCCATCGCCGATGGCCCGGTGGAGGTGATGCGGCGCGTCCGCGAGCAGCTCATGCTCGGGGCGTCGCAGATCAAGCTCGCGGCGGGCGGCGGCGTCGCCTCGGACCACGACCCCCTCGACGTCGCCCAGTATACCGAGGCCGAGTTCCGCGCGGCGGTGGATGCCGCGGAGAACTGGGGCACCTATGTGACGGTGCATGCCTACACGCCGCGGGCGATCCAGGCCGCGATCCGCGCCGGGGTGCGCTGCATCGACCACGGCCAGCTGATGGACGAGCGCACGGCCGCGATGATGGCGGAGCGGGGCACCTGGCTCAGCATGCAGCCCTTCCTCGACGACGAGGACGCGATCCCCTTCCCCGCGGGCTCGGCCAACCGGGCGAAGCAGCTGGAGATGACCCGTGGCACCGATGCCGCCTACGGCTTCGCCAGGCGGTTCGGCCTGAAGACGGCCTGGGGCACGGATGCGCTGTTCGATGCCCGGCTGGCCGGGCGGCAGGGCCGGCAGCTGGCGAAGATGACGCGGTGGTACACCCCGGCCGAGGTGCTGCGGATGGCGACGGGCGTGAATGCCGACCTGCTGGCGCTGTCCGGCCCGCGCAGCCCCTATCCCGGCCGGGTCGGCGTGGTGGAGGCGGGCGCCTGGGCCGACCTGCTGGTCCTGGACGGCGACCCGGTCGCCGACATCCGGCTGATCGAGGACCCGGAGGCCAACCTGAAGCTCATCATGAAGGATGGCCGGCTCTACAAGAACACGCTGCCGGCCTGACGCCTCTCCCCGCCGCGGCGCGGCCGGCGCCGTGGCTCCGACCCGGCCGGGCCAGGCGGCGGGGTTCGCGTCGGGGGGCTGGCGTCGGAGGGCTCGCGTCGGCCGCCGCGACGAAGGACCGGAGGAGGTGCCGCCATGGACCATCCCGCCCGCGCCACGCGCCTGGTCCGCCCGGGGCCGGAACACCTGCCGGACTATGTCGCCGCGCTGCAGCGCGGCTGGTCGCCCGACAACATCCTGCGGGCCGCCACCGCGAAGGAGCATCTGGACTTCATCGCCCGCGACTCCGCCGGCTTCCTCGCCAGCCTGGACGACCCGGAGGCGCGCGGCGGCCCCGTCACCCTGCCCGACGGCAGCGTCCGGCCGCGCCTGCCCGGCTTCCGCCGCTGGATCTGGGATGGCGGCTTCTGCGGGTCCATCGGCATGCGCTGGCAGCCCGGCACCCCGGACCTGCCGCCGCATGTGCTGGGCCATGTCGGCTATGCCGTGGTGCCCTGGCGGCGGCGCGAAGGCCACGCCACCCGCGCGCTCGGCCTGCTGCTGGCGGAGATCGCGCCGCTCGGCCTGCCCTGGGTGGACCTGACCACCGACCCGGACAACCCCGCCTCCATCCGGGTGATCGAGGCCAATGGCGGCACGCTGCTGCGGCACTTCGCCAAGGGCCCCGAACTCGGCGGCGGGGAGGGGCTGCGCTTCCGCATCGCCCTCCCCCCTCCCGCGCCGCGCCCATAGCCGTCCCCAATGGCCGCCATCACCGGGGCGGCATGGCGGGCGGCGCCGGCCCGGCCCAATTACGCCGCCAACGGACGACAAGCCCGTCCGGCGAGAGGCCCACGATGATCGATGTCCGACCCTTCAAGACCCTCGGCGGCGCCAACCATGGTTGGCTGAACGCCAAGCACCACTTCTCCTTTGCCAGCTACCACGACCCCGCCCGGATGAACTGGGGCCGGCTGCGGGTGTGGAACGATGACGAGATCGCCGCCGGCACCGGCTTCGACCCGCACCCGCACCGCGACATGGAGATCATCACCTATGTCCGCGACGGCGCCATCACCCACCGCGACAGCCTGGGCAACGAGGGCCGGACCGAGGCGGGCGACGTGCAGATCATGTCCGCCGGCACCGGCGTGGTGCACAGCGAGTACAACCTGGAGCCGGAGACGACCCGGATCTTCCAGATCTGGATCATCCCCGACCGCCGCGGCGTGAAGCCGAACTGGGGCGCCAAGGCCTTCCCCAAGGCGACGCGCGAGGCCGGCTTCGAGGTGCTGGCGAGCGGCCGGCCGCAGGACGAAGGCACCGGCGCGCTGCCGCTGAACGTCGACGGCGCCGTGCTGGCCGCGACGCTGAAGCCCGGCCAGGTGCTGCGCCAGCCGCTGGCGGAGGGCCGCGCCGCCTATCTGGTGCCGGCCAAGGGCGCGGTGACGGTGAACGGCGTGGCGCTGAACGCCCGCGACGGCGCCGGCATCGTGGACGAGGACGTCATCGAGATCACCGCCAGCGAGGATGCCGAGCTGGTGCTGGTCGAGGTGGCGAAGGAGTAGCCCCGGGCATCGCGGGGGGCGTCGCCCCCCGCGAACTCCCCCGTCAGGCCGGCACCGGCCTGGACCGGCGCGATGCCGGCCTGCGGACGTCATGGCATCCGCAGGCCGGTATCGCGCGCAGGGTTGCCGGGTCCCGGTCGCAGCCTTGCCGCGACGGGGACCCGGTTTGGCGGCCGCGCGCAGGCGCAATGATTGCGCAACGATCAGGCCGGTCGGCACCGGTGCCGGCCGGCCTGGGTCTGCCCCCTTCCACGCATCGCGCTTTGGCGCGACCCTCGCGCGCAGAACTTGCGGGAGGGGAACATGCCGAAGGTCCAGGCGGAGCAGCTTCGAAAGATCGGCCGCGCGCTGCTGCTGGCGAATGGCGTGCCGGAGGAGGAGGCCGTGACGGTCGCCCGCCATGTGGTGAACGCCAACCTGGCCGGCCATGACAGCCACGGCGTCATCATGCTGCCGAACTACATCGAGCGCGTGCGCGTCGGCCACATCGTCCCCGGCGCGCCCTTCACCATCGTGCAGGAAAGTCGCACGACCACGGTGGTCGACGGCAATTGGGGCTTCGGCTACGTCATCAACGAGAAGGCGATGGCCCGCACCATCGAGAAGGCGGACTCGGAAAACATCGCGGCCTGCACGGTGTTCCGCCAGGGCCATGTCGGGCGGCTGGCCAGCTACCCGCTGATGGCGGCGAAGGCGGGCATGATCGGCATGGCCTGGGCCGACAGCGGCCGCAGCCCCAAGGGCGTCGCGCCCTTCGGCGGGCGGGAAGCGCGGCTGGGCACCAACCCCTGGGCGATCGCGGTCCCCTCCGACCTCGACGGGCCCTTCTGCATGGACTTCGCCACCTCCGCCGTGGCGATGGGCAAGATCAAGCTGGCCGAGGCGCGCGGGCAGGAGATCCCGCGCGGCTGGGTGGTGGACAGCGAGGGCGACCTGACCACCGACCCCGCGAAGATCAAGGGCGGCGCGCTGCTGCCGCTCGGCGGCCCGGGGGAGGGCTACAAGGGCACCGCGCTGGCGGCGATGGGGGAGGTGTTCTGCGGCATCCTCACCGGCCTCGGCTTCGGGGTGGAGCCGACGGGGCGGCACAACGATGGCTGCTTCCTGATCGCCATCAAGGTGGAGGCCTTCCGGCCGCTGCTGGCCTTCCGCAAGGACGTCGCCGACTTCGCCCACTACCTGAAGGACACCAGGCCGGCCAAGGGCAGCAGCGGCGTGCTCTACCCGGGCGAGGTGGAGCACCGCGCCGAGACGCAGCGCGCGGCGGAGGGCATCGAGATCGAGGACGCCACCTGGGCGAAGCTCGGGGCGCTGGCGCGGGAAGGGGGCGTGGCGGGGGAACTGGGCTTCGGCTGACCGCGCGGGGCAGCGGCGCCCGCGGTGGCGCCGCTGCCCGGATGCGCCCGGATGCGCCCGGATGTCATGGGCGGCGAGGTGGGCCGGCGACGGGCGGGACGCGGTCCCGGGTCCCGCGGCCCTGGGAGACCGGTCGGCCCGGCCTGCCCCGCCCCATGGGCCGGATCGCCGCCTGACCCGCCAGGATGCCCGCCCGCAGCGAGGATTTTCGGCATGCCGCGCACCCCCTTGTCCTGGTCGGCCCTCGGCCTCGACCTCGTCACGCTGCGGGTCTTCAAGGCGGCGGTCGAGGAGCGCAGCCTGGCGCGCGCCGCCGAGCGGGAGCACCTCGCCCTCTCGGCCCTCAGCCGCCGCATCGCCGAGATGGAGGCCCGCCTCGGCACCGCCCTGCTCCGGCGGCACGACCGCGGCGTCGAGCCGACGGCCGCCGGTGCGGTGCTGCTCCGCCATCTCGGCCCGCTCTTCGACCTGCTCGACCGCGCCTTCGCCGATGTCGAGGCCTTCGCCGCCGGCGCCCGCGGCCATGTCCGGCTGCATGCCAACATCTCCGCCGTCGCCGGCTTCCTGCCGGGGGCGCTGGCCGGCTTCCTCACCGCCAATCCGGGGATCGAGGTATCGCTGGAGGAGCGCTGGACCAGCGACATCCTGCACGCGGTCCGGATCGGCGCGGCCGATCTCGGCCTCGGCTCCGGCACGGTGCGCGACGCGCCGGCCGAGCTGCACCTCATTCCCTGGCGGGAGGACCGGCTCGTCGCCGTGCTGCCGCGCGGCCACCCGCTCGCGCGGCACGCGGCGCCCCTGCGCTTCGCAGCCCTGGCCGCCGAGCCTTTCGTCGGGCTCTCGGCCGCATCGGCTCTGCAGCAGCTCTACCGGCGGGAGGCCGAAGCGCTCGGCACGGCGCTCCGCGAGCGCATCGGGGTCGCCAGCTTCGACGGCGTCCGCCGCATGGTCGAGGCCGGGCTGGGCGTTGCGATCCTGCCCGATACCGCGCTCCGCGATGCCGGCCCCGGCGTCGTGCTGCGGCCGATCGAAGAGCCCTGGGCGCACCGCCCACTGACGCTCTGCGTCCGGCGCGACACCGAGGCGCTGCCGGCCGCCGCCCGGCTGCTCGCCGCCCATCTGCTCGGCCGCGAATTCCCGATCCGCGAAGGCTGACTTGCCGAGAGAGGCATGGCGGCCCGCCGGCCGGCCGGGGCAGCCTGCCGCCAGGGATGCGGAGGAACGCCATGCTGATCCATCGCCGCGCGGCGCTGCCGCTGCTGGGCCTCGCCATGCTCGCCCGCCCCGGCGGGGCGCAGGAGATGCCGGCCGGCCGGGCCGTCACGCTGGTCGTCCCGACGGCGGCCGGCGGCACCACCGACTTCGCCGCCCGGCTGCTGGCCGAGCCGCTGGCCACGCGCCTCGGCACCCCGGTCGTGGTCGACAACCGCGCCGGTGCCAATGGCGCGATCGGCGCGCAGGCGGTCGCCCGCGCGAAGCCGGATGGCCATACGCTGCTGGTGCAGTATTCCGGCTACCAGGTCGGCACGCCGGCGGTGGTGAAGGCCCTCGGCTGGGACCCGCGGCACGACCTCGCGCCGATCGCGCTGCTGATGGATGCGCCGCAGGTGCTGCTGGTGCATCCGTCGGTGCCGGCCAGGACGCTGGCGGAGCTGATCGCTTATGCCAGGGCGAATCCCGGCAGGCTGAACTACGCCTCCTCCGGCAACGGCTCCATGCAGCATCTGGGGGCCGAGCTCCTGAAGCAGCGCGCCGGCATCGAGATGGAGCACGTCCCCTACAAGGGCACCGGCCCAGTCATGCAGGACCTGATCGCCGGTCGGGTGCAGCTTTTCCTGACGACGCCGCCGCCGGCCATGCCCTTCCTGCAATCCGGCCAGCTGCGGGCGCTGGCGATCGCCGCGCGGCAGCGCCATCCCGCGCTTCCGGACGTGCCGACCTTCGCCGAGGCCGGGCTGCCCGGCGTCGACGCCGAGGCCTGGTTCGCGGTCTTCGCGCCGGCGCGGCTGCCGGAGCCGCTGGTCGGCAGGCTGGCCGCCGAGATCGGCGCCATCGCCGCGACGCCCGCCTTCCGCGCCAAGGCCGAGGAGCAGGGCGCCGTCGTCCGGCCGATGACCCCGGCCGAGCTCGGCGCGCGGGTCGAGCGCGAACTCGGCGAATGGGCCGAGGTGGTGCGCCGCGGCAACATCACCGCCGATTGAGGGGAACGCCATGATCGACCGGATCGACCATCTCGTCCTCACCGTCCGCGACCTCGCCCGCACGCGCGACTTCTACGTCCGCGGCCTCGGCATGCGCGCCGAAACCTTCGGCGAGGGCCGCCATGCGCTGGCCTTCGGGCGGCAGAAGCTGAACCTGCACGAGGCCGCGGGCCCGCCGATCCTGCCGCGCGCCGGCGTCGCCGCGCCGGGCACCGCCGATCTCTGCCTCATCGCGGACCGGCCGCTGGCCGCGGTGGCGGCGCATCTGCGGTGCGAGGGTTTCGCGATCGAGCGCGACGTCTCGCCGCGCATCGGCGCGACCGGCCCGATCCGCTCGATCTACCTGCGCGATCCCGACGGCAACCTGGTGGAGGTCTCGGAATATGCCTGACGCGGCTGTCCCCGTTGCCACCGGGCCGCTCGCCGGCCTCCGCGTGCTCGAGCTCGGGCATTTCGTGGCGGCCCCCTTCTGCACGCGGCTGCTCGGTGACCTGGGCGCCGACGTGATCAAGGTGGAGCCGCCGGGCGCCGGCGACCCGGTGCGGCAATGGGGGGCGCGGCACAAGGGCCAGTCGGCCTGGTGGAGCGTGCATGCGCGCAACAAGCGCTGCGTCACGCTCGACCTCAAGAAGCCGAAGGCGCGCGAGATCCTCCTCAGGCTGGTCGCCGGCAGCGACGCCCTGGTCGAGAATTTCCGCCCCGGCCAGCTCGACCGCATGGGGCTGGCGGAGGCGGCGCTGCGGGCGGCGAAGCCCGACCTGGTGATCGCGCGGATCAGCGGCTACGGCCAGGACGGGCCGCAGCGCGACCGCGCCGCCTTCGGCGTCATCGGCGAGGCGGTGGGCGGGCTCCGGCACCTAACCAACCATCCGCCGGGCACCACGGACCTGCCGCCGGTGCGGGTCGGCATCAGCATCGGCGACAGCATCGCCGGCATCTACGCCGCCTTCGGGATCATGGCGGCGCTGTGGAAGCGCGATGCGGGCAGGCATGGCGATGGCCGCGGCCGCGGCCTCGACGTGGCGCTGACCGAGAGCATCTTCTCGCTGCTGGAGGGGGCGCTGCCGGAATACGGCGCGCTCGGGACGGTCCGGCAGCCGACCGGCGGCGGGATTGCGACGGCGGCGCCGACCAATGCCTATCGCGCGCGCGACGGCGTCTGGGTGCTGATCGCGGCGAATTCCGACCCGCTGTTCGGGAAGCTGGCCGCGGCGATGGGCCGGCCGGAGCTGGCCGACGACCCTCGCTTCCGGGGCAACCAGGCGCGCTGCGCCAATGTGGTGGCGCTGGATGCCGATATCGGGCTCTGGACCGCGCAGCATGACGGCGCCGCGCTGGAGGCGCTGCTGGAGGCGGCCGACGTGCCGGCGACGCGGGCCTATACGATCGCGGATTGCGCGGCCGATCCGCAGCTGCGCCATCGCGGCATGGTGCGCGAGGTGGTCGATGCGCAGCTCGGGCCGATGCTGCATCCGGGGATCGTGCCGATGCTGCCCGGGGATCCCGGCGCCATCCGCTGGGCCGGGCCGCCGGTCGGCGCGCATAATGACGAGGTGTTCGGGGCGCTGGGACTGGGGGCGGGCGAGATCGCCGCGCTGCGCGAAGAGGGAGTGTGCTGATGACCGCCACCGTCGACCTCGTCGAGGTCGCGCCGCGCGACGGCTTCCAGCCGATCGGGCCCTGGATCCCGACGGAAACCAAGATCGCCACCGTGCGGCGTCTCGCGGCGGCGGGCCTTCGGCGGATCGAGATCGGGTCCTTCGTCAGCGCGTCCGCCATCCCGCAGCTGCGCGACGCCGCGGCGCTGGTCGAGGCCGCCGCCGCGATCCCGGGGCTGCGGCCGCAGGTGCTGGTGCCGACGGCGAAGCGCGCGCGGGAAGCGGTCGCCGCCGGCGCGCGCTTCCTGGTCTATGTGCTTTCGGCATCCGAGGCGCACAACTGGAGCAATGTCCGCCGCCCGGTCGCCGAGTCGGCCGAGGACTATGCGCGGATGCTCGACGCGCTGCCGGCGGATGTCGCGGTGCGGATCAACCTGGCGACCGCCTTCGACTGCCCCTTCGACGGGCGCATGGCGGTGCCGCCGGTGCTCGACCTGATCGGCCGGCTCGCGGCGCTGCGGCCGGATGTGGAGATCTGCCTCTGCGACACGACGGGACGGGCGACGCCCGACCATGTCGCGCAGCTCGCCTCGGCCGCCGCGGCCCGCTGCCCGGACGTCGCCGCCTGGGCCTATCACGCGCATGACACCTACGGGCTCGGCCTGGCGACGACCTATGCGGCCTACCAGGCGGGCATCCGGGTCTTCGACGCGGCGGCCGGCGGGCTCGGCGGCTGCCCCTTCGCGCCAGGGGCGACGGGCAATGTGGCGACCGAGGACGTGGTCTGGATGTTCGAGCGCATGGGCATCCCCACCGGCGTCGCGCTGGACGCGCTGCTGCCGATCGCGGCCGATGTCGCAGCGCTGCCGGGTGCCTCGGCGGGCGGGCGGGCGCGCGCGGCCCTGGCATCGCGGGGGGCCTGCCCGGTGCCCGAAGCCGCCGGCGCCGCGGCGAAGGCCCAGGCCTAGGGCAGATCCCGATCAGGTGGACTCGCCTGATCGGGTGAAGATGCTCGCAAGAGCAAAAGACCAGAGCGGTTGCCGTGAGCCATCGCGAACGGAAACCGCTCCAGCCCCGCGCGCTGCGCCTGACGGCGTCGGGGCGCGGGCGGCGGGCCGGCCCGGATCCGCAGGGGCGCGATGCGACGGCGGCACCGGCCCGCCTGCCCGCGGCAGGGCACCCGGTGGCGCAGCGCCTGGCCCTGCGGCCCGCC
>NZ_SMOA01000216.1 GCF_004353985.1 Paracraurococcus ruber
GCGGCTCGGCGGGCCGGTCGGCGCCACAGGCCAGGGCGCGGACCGGCCCGCCCGACCTCCGATCCGTGGGACCCCGGGGCCGATGCGGGCAGTCCGGCTCGGAACCCGGCCCGCCGCCGGGCGCCCTTGCGCGTCGCCCGCGCCCCGCCGGATCGCGCGCCGCGGCCGGCAGCCGCGAATGTGACGTCCGCCGGCACCGCCCGCCCGGCCTGCGAGGCACTCCCCACGCAGTTGCGAATACGCTTTGCTTACTCCCTCGGGGCCATATTGGCTGCGCAAGGTTCCGCCTGATCGAGCGGGATGGCTGGCATGGGTCGCCCGGGGCGGATCACGCACCGCGGCGCGAATCCGCGCCACAACGAACAGGCTGGAGCATCCCGGGGCCATCCGGTCAGCGGGTCAGGTTCCGGGGAACGCCGCATGCCGAAGCGGGTGATCGAGGCAGTCAGCCTGGACGGTCTCACGCCGCCCCTCTACTTCCTGGGGTATCGGGACAAGGGCCTACGCGCCGAATGCGTCTGGACGCCCAACCGGGCGCGCGCCCGCTGGTTCGACGCGGATGAGGCGGCGGTGGAGGTCGAACTCATCGCCCCGATGGTCGAGCCGCAGCGGATCCTGACGGTCCAGCCGATCATGGCCTGACCGCAGTGGTTACCGGGAAGGATCGTTGCGGCTGTCCTGGCGCCCTCAGGCGCGGGGCGGCGTCCTCCGATGGCGTAGTGCCCTGGCTCGGCGCGACGCGATCCCTACCGAAGGCGCGCCTCGACGCCGACGGGGCCAAGTGGCAACGGGCGCCGTTCGGCACCGCGGCGGGCTTCCCCGGCCGCGGGCCATGCCGGCAGGATCCCTGGCACCACGCGCCGCGCCCCGGCCTGGGGCCGCCCCGCGGCGGCGATGTCGCGCCGCGCCGGCCTGCATCGCGGGGCCGCGTGGCACCGCCTTGCAGGGAAGGCGCCATGGCGGGGTTGCCTCCGCCTGCGACGGGGGAGCGGATCCCGCTCGGGTGGAATCGCCTGAGCCGGCAAAGATGCTCGTCGCTTCGAGCGACCAAAGCAGTTGCCGTCAGCCATGGCGAACGGCAACCGCTCTGGCCCTGATCCTGCCGGCCCTTCACGGTGACCGATCGACGGCACCTCTGTCGCCGGGCGGTGTGCGCCGCAAACCCCGGCGACCCGGCGTGGGCCGCGGCGCCCGTCCGGGCGCCCGGCCCGCACGGACCCTGCAGGCCGCTGGCCCAACGCCGCCCTGTCCCGCGCCAGCGGCGGCGGCGCGGCGTTCCGTCCCGGACGCCGGCCGCCCTCGCTCAGCCCACCACCCGCAGCCCCGCCTGGAAGCGCTGCCAATTCGCCACGTAATGCGTGGCCGAGGCGCGAAGCTGGTCGGCGACCGAGGGCGGCAATTCCCGCACCACCTTGGCCGGGCTGCCGACGATCAGCGAGTAGTCGGGGAATTCCCGCCCCTCGGTCACCAGCGCGTTGGCGCCGACGATGGAGAAGCGGCCGATCCGCGCCCGGTTCAGCACCGTCGCCCCCATGCCGATCAGGGTGCAATCGCCGACCGTGCAGCCATGCAGGATCGCATGGTGGCCGACCGTGACCTCCTCCCCCACCGTCAGGGGGCTGCCGGTGTCGGAATGCAGCAGCGCGGCTTCCTGGACATTGGTGCGGGCGCCGATCGCCATCGGCTCGTTGTCGGCGCGGATGACGGCGCCGAACCAGACGCCGACATCCTCGCCCAGCGTGATCCGGCCGATCACATGCGCATCCGGGGCCACCCAGTAGCGGCCGGGCGGGGGCAGCACGGGCACTAGGTCGTTCAGCGCGTAGACGGGCATGGGCGGTTCCTCCTCGGCCCTTCCTACACCAAGGGGCAGGCGGCGGAACCGCATCCGCGCGGACGCCGGGGCGGATCAGGCCGCCTGGCGCGGCCCGGCCTCCGCGGCGCTGCGGCCCGGATGCAGGCCTCCACGGGGCGGATCGCCGCATGGCCCGGGCCCACCCGATGACCGGGCATCCACGGCGCCGCCCGCGGCGGTCGCTGGCCCGGCGCCGTCAGGCCCGGCCGGCGCCGGTGACCGGGGTGGAGGATGGCGAGTCGCTGGCCGGGAAGCTGCCCGCCGATTCCTCGTCCACCGCCGCGTCCTGTCGGCAGGCTTCCTCCCAATGCGCCTCGGCGCGGTCCCCGGGCCGGCCCTCGGCCTCCCACAGGTGATAGGCCCGGATGCGGATGCGCTGCTCGCGGTCGGTGTCGGACATGGGCTTGGCCTCCTGCTCGCCGGCAAGACGCGCGGCGGCGCCTGTGGCTCCCTCAACCACCCGCCAGCAGGCGCCAGAGCAGGGGCAGCAGCAGCGCCGTCGCCAGGGCGTTCAGCCCCATGGCGAGGCCGCTGAAGGCGCCGGCGGTGGCATCGACCGACAGCGCGCGGGCCGTGCCGATGCCATGCGCCGCGGTGCCGATGGCCAGGCCGCGCGCCCGCCAGTCCCGGACGCGCACCAGGTCCAGCACCGCCGGGCCGAGCGCCGCGCCCACGACACCGGAGCAGATGACCACCGCCGCGGTGAGGGAGGGCAGGCCGCCGATCCGCTCGGCGATGCCCATTGCGACCGGGGTGGTGACGGAGCGCGGCGCGAGCGAGGCCGTGACCTCCGGCGCGGCGCCCATCGCCCAGGCCAGCGCCACGCCCGCCCCGGCGGCGAAGGCGCCGCCGCAGGTGACGGACAGGATGGCGGCCAGCGCCGAGCGCCGCACCGCCTGCCATTGCCGGTGCAGCGGCACGGCCAGCGCCACCGTGGCGGGGCCGAGCAGGAAATGGACGAATTGCGCGCCCTCGAAATAGGCGCGGTAGTCGACGCCCGAGAGCAGCAGGCCGCCGGCCAGCAGCGCCACGGCGAAGAGCACGGGGTTGGCCAGCGGATGCCGCCGGCACATCCGCTGCAGCCGCAACGCGCCGAGCCAGGCGAGCAGCGTCGCGGTCAGCGCCGCCAGCGGCGCCCGGGCCAGGTAGACCCAGATCTCCGACAATTCCTGCATCGGCCGCGGCGCCCTCAGCCCAGCCTGCGGAGCAAGGCCTGCGCCAGCCGGCCGGTGGCGGCGATGGCGAGCAGGGTGCCGGCCAGCACCGCCAGCGAGACCGGCGCCCAGTCCCGCGCCAGCAGCGGCAGGTAAAGCACCACGCCGACCCCGGCCGGCACGAAGAGCAGGCCGAGATTGCCGAGCAGCGCATCGGCGGTGGCGCCGAGCTCGCCCGGCACCGCCCGCCCGCGCGCCAGCAGCGCGGCGAAGAGCAGCACCATGCCCAGCACCGGGCCGGGGACCGGCAGGTGCAGGGCGCGCACCAGCACCTCGCCGAGAAGCTGGCAGGTCAGCAGGGCCGTCAGGGCAGCGATCATCCATCCGTCCTCCGCGGCGGGCCAGCCTCGGGAACGGCGCGGCGATGGCCCGGTTGGCACGCGCTACCCGTGCAGCGCCGCCCAGACGCGCGGCGGGGTCAGCGGCATCTGCAGCGTCGCCGCCGCCTGCGGCCGGCCGGCGCGGGCCAGCGCATCCGCCACGGCATTCACCACCGCCGGTGTGGCGCCGATGGTGCCCAGCTCCCCCACGCCCTTCACGCCCAGGGGGTTGGTCCGGCAGGGGATGCTGGTGTCCAGCACGGTGCGGTAGTCCGCCACCATGTCGGCGCGCGGCATGGCGTAGTCCATGAAGCTGGCCGAGAGCGGCTGGCCGGTCTCGGCATCGTAGATCACATGCTCGCACAGCGCCTGGCCCAGGCCCTGCAGCGCGCCGCCGACCACCTGCCCCTCCACGATCATCGGGTTCACCACCCGCCCCGCGTCGTTGGCCGAGACATAGGACAGCACCGCCACTTCCCCGGTGTCGGGGTCGATCTCCACCTCGCAGACATGGGTGCCGTTCGGCCAGGTGGGGCCGGAGACGCTGCTGGTGCTGTCGATGAAGATGCGCCCCTCCGGCTGCTTCGCCGCCAGGTCGAACAGCCCGATGCCGCGATCGGTGCCCGCCACCTGGATGCGGCCGTCGCGGTATTCCAGGTCCACCGCCGCCACCTCCAGCGCCTCGGCCGCCAGGTCCTTGGCGGTGTCCACGGTCTTGTCGGCGGCGACCTTCACCGCCGAGCCGGCCGTGAACAACGACCGCGAGCCGGCGCTGCCGAAGCCGCTGCCGCGGTCGCTGTCGCCGAAGACGACCTTCACCTGCTCGATCGGCACGCCGAAGACATCCACCGCCAGCTGGGCATAGCTGGTCGCGATGCCCTGGCCCATCGCCTGGGTGGTGGCATAGACCTCGATCTCGCCATCGCCCTTCACGGCGATGGTCACGCGTTCCTCGAAGACGTTGCCGCCGGTCCATTCGAGGAAGCTGGCGATGCCGCGGCCGCGCAGCCTGCCGCGCGCCTTGCTCTCGGCGGCGCGGGCGGCGAAGCCGTCCCAGTCCGCCAGCTTCAGCCCCTGGTCCAGCACCTGCTCGAAGGCGCCGGAATCATAGGTCTGGCCCATCGCATTCCTGTACGGCATCTGCGCGGGCGCGATCAGGTTGCGCCGGCGCAGCTCGGCGGGGTCCAGGCCCAGCTTGCGCGCCGCCTCGTCCATCAGCCGCTCGATCAGGTAGATCGCCTCCGGCCTTCCGGCGCCGCGATAGGGGCCGGTGGTCGCGGTGTTGGTCAGCAGCGCGGTGAAGGTGAAGTCCACCGTGGTGATGTCGTAGATGCTGGTGGAGACCCAGGGGCCGATCAGCAGCTGGATCGCCACGCTCGGGTTGCGCGGATAGGCGCCCATATCGGCCAGGGTGCGCACGCGATAGCCCAACACCTTGCCGTTGGCGTCGAGGGCCAGTTCCGCCCGGCTGTCGGTGTCGCGGCCATGCAGCGCGGCGAGGAAGTCGTCCAGCCGCGTCGCCGCCCATTTCACCGGCCGGCCGACCTGCTTCGCGGCGAAGGCGACCACGGCATCCTCCGGGTACAGCCCGGTCTTCATGCCGAAGCCGCCGCCGACATCGCCGACCAGCACCCGCACCTTGCCGGGGTCGATGCCCAGCACCTCCTTGGCGATGGAATCCCGTGCGCCGGAGGGCATCTGGCTGCTCATCCGCACGGTGATGCGGTCGGTCCCGGCATCGTACTCCGCCAGCACCACGCGCGGTTCCATGGAGACGGGGGCAAGGCGCTGGTTCACCAAGTCCAGCGAGACGACATGCGCGGCGGAATTGAAGGCCGCCTCGGTCGCCGCGGCGTCGCCGTAGCGCGTTTCCGCCACCACATTGCCGGTGGCCGCCGGCCAGACCAGCGGCGCGCCCGGCGCGGCGGCCGCCTTCAGCCCGATGACGGCCGGCAGGTCCTCGACCTCCAGCACCACCGCCTCGGCGCCGTCGCGCGCCGCCTGCGCGCTTTCGGCGATGACGGCGGCAACCGGCTCGCCGACGAAGCGCACATGGCCTTCCGCCAGCACCGGCCGCGGCGGGGCGGCGAGCGCGCTGCCATCCGGCCGCTTGAAGGGCAGCGTCACCTGCATCGCCTTGGCGCCGGCCTTCGCCAAATCCTCCGCCGTGATCACCGCCACCACGCCGGGGATGGCCAGCGCCGGCGCGGTGTCCAGCGAGAGGATGCGCGCATGGGCGTGCGGCGAGCGCAGAAAATACAGGTGCAGGTGCCCGGCCGGCGCGACATCGTCGGTGAACAGGCCCTGGCCGGCCAGCAGCGCCCGGTCCTCGATCCGCTTCACCGCCTGGCCGCTGCCGAAGCGGCCGAAGCCGCTGTCCATCCCGTCCGCCATGCCTGCTCTCCCCGGCTTCTCGGCACCTAGCGTAGCAGGCCGCCGGTGGCGCGGTCACGGGAGGGGGGCGCCGCCACCCTCCCGGTTGGCGGCAGTGCCGCCAACCCCCCGCCGGGGACCGGGCCGGCCCCCGGACCCCCCGTCCGGGGCTTCTCCGCGACGCCGGCCGCCGCCATGCTGCCGGCACACGGGAGAGACGCCAGCACCATGACCGACACCACCCCCCGCGCCGCGGAGATGCTGCTGGCGGTGCGCCGCGGCGCCCCCAGGCTCGCCGGCCTCGGCGATGCCGCGCCGCGCAACATGACCGAAGCCTTCGCGGTGCAGCGCGCCGTGCTGTCCAGCCTCGGCGCCCGCATCGGCGGCTGGAAATGCTCGGCGCCGCCGGGCCAGGACCCCTCCGGCGCCATGCTGGACGCCGCCGGGCTGCGCGCCTCGCCCGCCACCTGGACCGTGCCGGCGGACGGGCGCATCGGCATCGAGACCGAGATCGCCTTCCGCCTCGGCCGCCCCCTGCCGGCCCGCGCCATGCCCTATACGCGGGAGGAGGTGCTGGAGGCGGTGGACACCGCCTTCCCGGTCATCGAGATGGTGGTCAGCCGCTACCAGGACCCGTCCAAGGTCTCGCCGATGGAGGCGATGGCCGACTGCATCGCCCATGCCGGGCTGATCCTGGGCGCCGATGTCCCGGGCTGGCGCGGCATGGACTTGCCGGGGCTGGTCGTGAAGCAGAGCTATGGCGCGGAGGTGCAGGTGGAGAAGCGCGGCGGCAATCCCTCCGGCGATCCGGTGGTGCCGCTGCTCTGGCTGGCCAATGCCCTGCCGCATCACGGGCTGGCGCTGGAGGCCGGGCAGGTGATGACGACGGGAAGCTGCACCGGGCTGATCTGGGTGGCGCCCGGCCAGCGCGTCACCGGCGGCTTCGGCGGCTTCGGCGAGGTGACCGTGGACCTTGTCTGACGCGCCTTCGCGCGGGCCTGACGAGTCCCCGCGGGGCCGCGTCGCCCTGGCGCTGGCGGCGGTGACGGTGCTGAACCTGCCGCTCGGCACCGTCTATGCCTTCAGCGTCTTCCTCCGGCCGATGGAGGCGACGCTCGGCGTCACCCGGGCGGAACTGTCCTTCGTCTTCGGGCTCGCCATCGCCTGCTTCACGCTGGGGATGAACCTGGGGCCGCTGCTGCCGCGCCTGGCAGCGGTGCCGGCACTGCTGGCGGGCAGCACGGCGATGGCGGCGCTGGGCATGGCGCTGGCCGCCACGGCGCCCGGCCTGGCGCAACTCGCCCTCGGCTACGGGCTGCTGTTCGGGCTGGGCGGCGGCATCGGCTATGTGGTGCTGGTGCAGGGGATGAACCTGGTGCTGACCGGCCGGCGCGGGCTGGCCAATGGCTACCTGGTCAGCCTCTATCCCGCCGGGGCGATGATCGGCGCGCCGCTCTTCGGCTGGGCGCTGGCGGCCTGGGGGCTGCGCCCCACCCTCTGGACGCTGGCGGGCGTGCTGGCGGCGGCGGGGGCGCTGGCCACGCTGCTGGCGGCGCTGGCGGGGATGCGGCTGGTGGCGGCCTCCGGCCCGGCGGCGGCGCCCGTGGCCCGGCCGGGGATCTTCCCGCGGCTGTTCCTGATCTTCTTCCTCGCCGCCGCGGCGGGGCTGACGGTGCTGGGCCAGGCCGCCGGCATGGTGGAGGCCTATGGCGGCAGCAAGGCGCTGGCGCTGGGCGCCACCACCGCCGTCACCGGCTTCATCGCCGCCGCCCGCCTCGGCGGCGGCTGGCTGGCGGACCGGTTCGGGCCGGCCCGGGTGATGGCGACGGCGCATGCGCTGGCCCTGGCCGGGGATGCGCTGCTGCTGGCGGTCCCGGGCCCCCACACGGCGGTGGCGACGCTCGGCATGATCGGCCTCGGCTACGGCCTGGTCAGCGGCAGCACGGCGGCGTCCATCGGGGTCTACTGGGGCGCCGAGCATTACGGCCGCATCGCCGCCCGGCTCTATGTGGCGTGGTGCGCCGCGGCCATCACCCTGCCGGTGGTGGCGGGGCGGCTGTTCGACCTAACCGGCGGCTATGCCGGCGCGGTGCTGCTGGCCGGGATCGGCAACCTGCTGGGCGTCGCGGTCGCGGCCAGCCTGCCGCGGCGCGCGGCGGCGGCCTGACCGGGGCCGGCGAGGTCAGGGCGCCCCGCCGGACGCCTCGCCGAGCATCTCGTTCAGCACCTGCATGGCGCCGTCGATGCGCCGCAGCGTGTCGCGGAGGTCTGCCTCCCGGCGCAGCAGGGCCTCCAGGGCCCGCATCCCCTCGGCCCGCTCGCGGCGCAATTCCTCGAGCCGGGCCTGCAAGACGGTCCGATCCACCGCTTCCCCCCCCAACCCTGGCCCTGCGCCGCCCGCCATCAGGGCAGCGCGCCGGCCAATTCCATCACCTCCCGCGTCCGGGTCACCCGGTCGGCCCAGACGCGGTCGAATTCCGCGACCTGTCCCCGCATGGCGGCGGAGCCGAACACCGCCTGCGCCCGCGCCACATCGGCGAATTCGTAGAAGGCATAGTGCACCGACGGGTCCTGCGTGCTCCAGCAGCGCCAGGCGCGGCGCGCCTCGAAGGCGGCGGCGGCCTGCGGCAGGTGCTCGGCGGCATACCAGCGGTCGAAGCGCGGGCGGTCGGCGGCCTCCGCCACCACGGCGCGCACCATCAGCCAGGCGGGTGCCATCGCATCTGTCCTTCGGCCGTGTCTCCCGCCGGCAGCCTCCGCCCGCCGGCGCGCCGGCGCAAGCCCGCCCGGCCGCTTGACCCGCCCGTTGCCGCGCGGGAGCGTGCCGCAGCCGCGGAGGGACCGCCATGCTCCAGCTCATCAGCGCCACGCCCAGCCCCTATGCCCGCAAGGTGCGCATCGCGCTGGCGGAGAAGGGCATCCCCTTCGAGCTGATCACCGAGGTGCCCTGGAACAGCACGACGCAGACGCCGAGGCACAACCCGCTGGAGAAGCTGCCGGTGCTGATCCTGGAGGATGGCAGCAGCGTGTACGAAAGCCGCTACATCCTGGAGGTGATCGAGGCGATGTGGCCCGACCCGCCGCTGCTGCCGGCCGGGACCTGGGAGAGGCTGGCGGCGCGGAAGGTGGAGGTCATCGCCGACGGCGTCTGCGACGCCTGCGTGCTGCTGTTCTGGGAACGCCACCGCGCGCCGGAGCACCAGAGCCAGGAATGGATCGCCCGCCAGCGCCGCAAGGTGGATGGCGGGCTGCGCGCCCTGGCGGAGATCGCCGGCACGCGCGACTGGGTGGTGGGCGACCGCTTCGGCCTGGCCGATCTCTGCACCGGGACGCTGCTGCGCTACCTCGATGTCCGCTTCCCCGAGCATCCCTGGCGCAGCCAGTACCCGAACCTGGTCGCGCTGTCGGCGCGGCTGGAGCAGCGGCCGAGCTTCGCCGGCAGCGTGCCGGTGCCGCAGGTGATCAGCGACAAGGTGGTGTGACGGCGCGGGCCGCGGCGGCGGCGCGCGAGGCGGCGACCCTGCGTGCCGGCCCGGGACGC
>NZ_SMOA01000217.1 GCF_004353985.1 Paracraurococcus ruber
GACGCGGCCGCATGACCCGCCCGGCCGCCGGGGGGCCGGCGACGGCGGCGGCTGCACCCGGCCCGCCGGGCGCGGCCGACGCCGCCGCCCATTACCTGCCGCTGCGCGGCGAGCTGATCGGCCTCGCCTACCGGATGACCGGGTCGCTCGCCACGGCCGAGGACATCGCGCAGGAGGTCTTCCTGCGCTGGCTCGGCGCCGACCGCGCCAGCGTGGTGGTGCCGCGCGCCTGGCTGCTGACCGCGGCGGCGCGGCTCTCGCTCGACCACCTGAAATCCGCCCGGGCGCGGCGGGAGACCTATGTCGGCCCCTGGCTGCCGGAGCCGGTGCCGGAGAGCGAGGCGCCGCCGCAGGAGGCGGCGCATGCCAGGGCGCAGGACCTCTCGGTCGCCTTCCTGCTGGCGCTGCAGCGGCTGGGCCCGGCCGAGCGCGCGGTCTTCATCCTGCACGACCTGTTCGAGACGCCCTTCGCCGAGTTGGCCGCCCTGCTCGGCCGGCGGGAGGAGGCCTGCCGCAAGCTGGCCAGCCGCGCCCGCGCCCGGCTGGGGGAGGCGACGCCGCGCCAGGCGGTGAGCGAGGCCGAGGCGCGGCGCATCGCCGGCGCCTTCCTGGCCGCGTCCCGCGGCGGGGCGGAGGCGGCGCTGCGCGACCTGCTAGCGGCGGATGTGGTGCTGCACAGCGATGGCGGCGGGCGGCGCCAGGCGGCGCTCAACCCCATCCTCGGCGCCGCCAAGGTGCTGCGGCTGTTCCTCCGCCTCGGCGCCAAGCGGCCGCCGGAGCCGGCGCCGGTGCTGCATCTGGGCCGCATCAATGGCTTGCCGGGCTTCGTGACGCTGGAGCCGGACGGCATCCCGCAGGCGACGCTGCTGGAGCTGCGCGAGGGCCGCGTCGCCGCCATCTACATCATGCGCAACCCGGACAAGCTCAGCCGGTTCCGGGCGGCGGCGCATAGACCCTGAGCGCGGCGGGGCGCATCCGGAACACCGCCGGCGTATGCGTGGTCAGCTCGCCGTCGGTGTTCACCGGCCGCGGCCGGCGGGTGTGCAGCTCCAGCGCGGTGGTGCGGAAGGCCCGCACATCCCGCCAGCGCCCCTGGGTGCCGCTGCGCAGCCAGGGCAGCAGCAGCACCAGGCGCCACCAGCGCCGCACCTCCAGGCTGTAGACATCGAGCTGGCCATCGTCGGGGCGGGCATCCTCGGCCACCGTCATCCCGCCGCCATAGTGCTTGCCGTTGCCGACCGAGACCTGGATGGTCCGCGCCCGTTCCTTCCGCCCGTCATGGTGCAGCGTCACCGTGAAGGGCCGGGCGCGGCGGAGGAGGCCGAGGGCGGCGACGCCGTAGCCGAGCTTGCCGAAGCGCTTCTTCGCCTCGGCCTTCAGCTCCCCGGCCAGCTCCGCGCTGAAGCCGATGCTCGCCACGTTGAAGTAGCAATGGCCATTGACCTCGCCGAGATCGACGGGGCGCGGCGCTTCCTCCGCGATCACCCGCGCCGCGCCGTCCAGCTCAAAGGGGATGCCCAGGCTGCGGGCCAGGTCGTTGGCGGTGCCGAGGGGGAGGATGCCGAAGGGCAGCCCGGCCTCCAGCAGGCCGGGGATGGCGGCGTTCAGCGTGCCGTCGCCGCCGCCCACCACCACGCGGTCGACATCGCCCCGCGCCACGCCCCGCGCGATGGCCTCGGCGCAGCTGGTGCCGTCGGGCATGTCCGCCGGCACCGGCTCGATGCCCACCTCGCGCAGCGCCGCCTCGGCCGCCTCGGCCTGCTCCTCGCCGCTGCGCGCCTTCCGGTTGATCAGCAGCAGGGCGCGCCCGCGTGCCTGGGTTCCGGCCGCCATGGCCCCCGTTGCGCTGGTCCCGGTAGAGATGATCAGGCCTCCCCGCCTGTTGCGCGCTTGCAACCGCCGAGCGCCACGCAAGTTTCGGTCGCATGAGCGACATCGTTGCGCCGCGCGCCGGCCTGCCGCAGCGGATCATCCGCTTCGCCCTGGGGCAAGGGGCGGCCCTGGCCGCGCTGGGTGTGCTGGCGGCCGGGCTGCTGGGCTTCGCCCTGCTGGTGGACCTGCTGGAGGACGAGAGCCACGGCTTCGACCAGGCGATCCTGCTGGCGCTGCGGCAGCCCGGCGCGCCGGACCAGCCGATCGGGCCCGCTTGGCTGACCCTGTCCATCCGGGAAGTGACGGCGCTGGGGAGCATCCCCGTGCTGTTCCTGCTGACGCTGCTGGCGCTGGGCTACCTGGTGCTGGACCGGCGCTGGCGGGCGGCGGCGCTGCTGCTGGTCTCCCTGCCCGGCGGGCTGCTGGTGAACACCCTGCTGAAGGATGCCTTCGGCCGGCCGCGGCCGGACCTGGTGGCGCGGCTGGCGGAGGTGCAGACGGCCAGCTTCCCCTCCGGCCATGCCATGCTGTCCGCCATCGGCTTCCTGACGCTCGGGGCGCTGCTGGCCGCCGGGGCGCGGCGGCGGCGGCACCGGGCTTATATCCTGACCATGGCGGCGCTGCTTACCCTGCTGGTCGGCGCCAGCCGGGTCTGGCTGGGGGTGCATTGGCCGACCGACGTGCTGGCCGGCTGGTGCCTGGGCGCCGCCTGGGCCATGGCCTGCTGGCTGGCTTTGCGGAAGTGGCGCGGCGCCGCCTGAGGCGCCTATCCTGCCGCGCCATGACCGACCGCTTCCGCAATGCCCCCGCCATCAGGTCGCCGCGCGGCCTGGAGCTCTCCGCGAAGCACTGGACGACCGAGGCGCCGCTCCGGATGCTCATGAACAACCTCGACGAGGAGGTGGCGGAGAAACCGGGGGAGCTGGTGGTCTATGGCGGCATCGGCCGCGCCGCCCGCGACTGGCGGAGCTACGAGACCATCGTCGCCACCCTGCGCCGGCTGGAGGAGACGCAGACCCTGCTGGTGCAGTCCGGCAAGCCGGTGGGCGTCTTCGAGACGCACAGGGACGCGCCGCGCGTGCTGATCGCCAATTCCAACCTGGTGCCGCGCTGGGCGAGCTGGGAGCATTTCTCCGAGCTCGATCGCAAGGGCCTGATGATGTACGGCCAGATGACCGCGGGGTCCTGGATCTATATCGGCTCCCAGGGGATCGTGCAGGGCACCTACGAGACCTTCGCCGAGGCCGGGCGGCAGCATTTTTCCGGGTCGCTGCGCGGCCGCTGGATCCTGACCGGCGGGCTGGGCGGCATGGGCGGGGCGCAGCCGCTGGCCGGCGTCTTCGCCGGGGCCTGCGTGCTGGCGGTGGAATGCCAGCCCTCCCGCATCGAGAAGCGGCTGGAGACCCGCTACCTCGACCACCGCGCCGACGACCTGGACACGGCGCTGGCGATGATCCGCGCCGCCTGCGCCGAGGGCCGCGCCATCAGCGTCGGCCTGCTGGGCAATGCCGCCGAGGTTTTTTGCGAGCTGGTGCGGCGCGGCGTGGTGCCCGACATCGTCACCGACCAGACCAGCGCGCATGACCCGGCCAATGGCTACCTCCCCGCCGGCTGGACACTCGCGGAATGGGAGGCGAAGCGGGAGAGCGACCCGGCCGCCGTCGCCGCCGCCGCGAAGCGCAGCATGGTCGCGCATGTGCAGGCCATGCTGGACTTCCAAGACCGCGGCGCGAAGGTGCTCGACTACGGCAACAACATCCGGCAGATGGCGAAGGAGGAAGGGCTGGCGGGCGCCTTCGGCTTCCCGGGCTTCGTGCCGGCCTATATCCGGCCCCTGTTCTGCCGCGGCATCGGGCCCTTCCGCTGGGCGGCGCTGAGCGGTGACCCGGAGGACATCTACCGCACCGATGCGAAGGTGCGCGAACTGATCCCGGACGACCCGCACCTGCACCAGTGGCTGGACATGGCCCGGGCGCGGATCAGCTTCCAGGGATTGCCGGCGCGCATCTGCTGGGTGGGCCTCGGGCAGCGGGACCGCCTCGGCCTCGCCTTCAACGAGATGGTGGCGCGCGGCGAGATCGGGCCGGTCGTCATCGGCCGCGACCACCTGGACAGCGGCAGCGTCGCCTCCCCGAACCGGGAGACGGAGGCGATGCGCGACGGATCGGACGCCGTGTCCGACTGGCCGCTGCTGAACGCGCTGCTCAACACGGCCTCCGGCGCCACCTGGGTCTCCCTGCACCATGGCGGCGGCGTGGGCATGGGCTTCTCCCAGCACAGCGGGATGGTCATCCTCTGCGACGGGACGGAGGATGCGGCGCGGCGGCTCAAGCGTGTTCTCTGGAACGACCCCGCCACCGGCGTCATGCGCCATGCCGATGCGGGCTACGACATCGCCATCGCCTGCGCGCGGGAGCATGGGCTGGACCTGCCGATGATGTCAGGCGCGCCATCCGGCGCGACGCTGGCGCCATGATCACGCCCGGCGAAGCCGGCCTGTCCGACCTGCGCGCCATCATGGAAGGCGCGCCGCTGGTCCTGGCCGAGGGCTGGCGCGGCCCGGTCGCGGCCGGCGCCGAGGCGCTGGCCGCGCGGCTGGCCGGCGCCGAGGCGCTGTATGGCGTGAACACCGGCTTCGGCAAGCTGGCCGGCACCCGCATCCCGGCCGAGCAGCTGGCGCGGCTGCAGGTGAACCTGGTGCGCAGCCATGCCGCCGGCACCGGCCCGCTGCTGCCGGCGCCGGTGGTGCGGCTGGTGATCGCGCTGAAGGCGCTGTCGCTGGCCCGCGGCGCCTCTGCCGTGCGGCCGGTGGTGGTGGAGGCGCTGCTGGCCCTGCTGGAGGCCGGCATCGTCCCGGCCATCCCGGCGCGCGGCTCGGTCGGCGCCTCAGGCGATTTGGCGCCGCTGGCGCATCTCTCCCTGGTGCTGATCGGGGAGGGCGAGGCGCTGCTGGGCGAGGAGGTGCTGCCGGGCGCCGCGGCGCTGGACCGCGCCGGCATCGCCCCGCTGGTGCTGGGGCCGAAGGAAGGGCTGGCGCTGCTGAACGGCACGCAGGTCAGCACCGCGCTGGCGCTGGCCGCGCTGTTCGCGGCGGAGGACCTGCTGCACACCGCCCTGGTCGCCGGCGCGATGAGCGTGGATGCCGCGCGCGGCAGCGACACGCCCTTCGATGCCCGCATCCATGCGCTGCGCGGCCAGCCCGGGCAGATCCGCGTCGCCGCCGTGCTGCGCGCCCTGCTGGAGGGCAGCACGATCCGCGAGAGCCACCGGGAGGGCGACCCGCGGGTGCAGGACCCCTATTCGCTGCGCTGCCAGCCGCAGGTGGCCGGCGCCTGCCTGGACCTGATGGGCCATGCCGCCCAGGTCCTGGCGCGGGAAGCGAATGCCGTCACCGACAACCCGCTGGTGGTGGAGGGGGGCGAGGTCCTGTCGGGCGGCAATTTCCACGCCGAGCCGGTGGCCTTCGCGGCCGATGCCCTTGCCCTGTCGCTGGCCGAGCTTGGCGCGATCAGCGAGCGGCGGATCGCGCTGCTGACCGACCCGGCGCTGTCGGGCCTGCCGGCCTTCCTGGTGCGCGATGGCGGGCTGAATTCCGGCTTCATGCTGGCGCAGGTGACCGCGGCGGCGCTGGTGGCGGAAAACCGCGCCCTCGCCACGCCGCGCAGCGTGGACAGCCTGCCGACCAGCGCGAACCAGGAAGACCATGTCAGCATGGCGACCGGGGCGGCGCTGCGGCTGCACGACATGGCGGACCACTTGGCGTCGATCCTGGCCATCGAATTGCTGGCGGCGGCGCAGGGGCTGGAATTCCACCGTCCCCTGCAATCCTCCGACGCCATCGAGCGGGCGCATGGCCTGGTGCGCGGCGTCGCCGCCGCCTGGGACGAGGACCGCGTCATGGCGCCCGACATCGCCGCGGTGAAGGCGCTGGTGGAACGCGGGCGGTTCGCCGCGCTGGTGGAGGTGGCGTGAGGTGTTCGACCGCGTCTGGCTGAACGCCAACCTCGCCACCATGCAGGGCGACGGGCTGGGCATCGTCGAGGACGGCGCCGTCGCCGCGCGCGCCGGCCGCATCGCCTGGGTCGGCCCGCGCGCCGACCTGGCCGGCCCGGCTGCCGAGACCACGGATTGCGCCGGCGCCTGGATCCTGCCCGGCCTGATCGACTGCCACACCCATCTGGTCTTCGGCGGCGACCGCGCCGAGGAGTTCGAGCGCCGCCTGGCCGGCGAGGACTATGCCGCCATCCTGAAGGCGGGCGGCGGCATCCTGTCGACCATGCGCGCCACCCGCGCCGCGGATGAGGACGCGCTGCTCGCCGCCGCCCTGCCCCGCACCCGCGCGCTGCTGGCCGAAGGCGTCACGACGCTGGAGGTGAAGTCGGGCTACGGCCTCGCCCTCGATGCCGAGCTGCGGCAACTGCGCGCCGCCCGCCGCCTCGGCGCCGAACTGCCCCTCTCCGTCGTCACCACCCTGCTCGCCGCCCATGCCGTGCCGCCGGAATTCGCCGGCCGCCGCGCCGACTATGCCCGCCATGTCGCGGAGATCATCCTGCCCGCCGCCGCGGCCGCCGGCCTGGTCGATGCGGTGGATGTCTTCCACGACCCGCTCGCCTTCGACGATGCCGATACGGCGCTGGTGCTGGACGCCGCCGCCCGGCTCGGCCTGCCCGCCAAGCTGCATGGCGACCAGCATGGGGATGCCGGCAGCGCCGCCCTCGGCGCCCGGCACCGCGTGCTGTCGGTGGACCACCTCGAACGCGCCAGCCCGCCGGGCCTGCGCGCCATGGCGGATGCCGGCACGGTCGCGGTGCTGCTGCCCGGCTGCACCTATTTCCTGCGGGAGACGTCCCGGCCCGACATCGCCGCCATGCGCGCCGCCGGGCTGCGCATGGCCGTCGCCACCGACTTCAACCCGGGCTCCTCCCCCGCCCTCTCGCTGCTGCTGATGCTGAACATGGCCTGCACCCTGTTCCGCCTGACGGTGGCGGAGGCGCTGCGCGGAGTCACGGTGCAGGCGGCCGCGGCGCTCGGCCTCGCGGATCGCGGCCGGATCGCGCCCGGGCTGCGCTGCGACCTCGCGCTGTTCCGCATCGCCCGCCCGGCCGAGCTCTGCTACTGGCTCGGCCACAATCCCTGCACCGGCCGCGTGGTCGAAGGACGCTGATGCCCAACCCTCTGACGCTGGCCGACATGCAGGCGATCATGCGCGCCGGCGTGCCGCTCGTCGCCGAATGGAATATCGAGGTGCTGGCCGCCGAGGCCGGCACCGCCCTGGTCCGGCTGCCCTTCAGCCCGGTGCTGCTGCGCCCGGGCGACACCGTCTCCGGCCCCGCCCTCATGGGCCTCGCCGATGTGGCGATGTGGGCCGCGCTGCTGTCCGTCAGCAGCGGCCGGGATGATTGCGTCACCAGCAGCATGACGGTCAACTTCCTCCGGCCCGCCGGGCGCGGCGCCGTGCTGGCGGAAGCCCGCATCGTCAAGCGCGGCCGTCGCCAGGTCTTCGGGGAGGTGCTGATGCGCGCCGAGGGCTCGGAGGACCTGGCCACGCATGTCACCACCACCTGGACGGTCATCGCGCCGGCAGGCGCGTGAACAAACACATGCCGGCAGGCGCGTGAGGAAGGCGATGCCGGCAGGCGCGTAAGACCGGTCATGCCGGCAGGCGCGTGCGGGACATCCTGCCGCAATCCGCATGAAATCTCGGCCGCGGAACGGGGGGCCGGCGCCGGCGTTGCCGCCGGCATGCGCCGCCTCCTGCCGCTCCTCCCCCTGCTGCTGGCCGCCGCGCCCGGCGCCCCGGCCGCCCGCGCCGCCGGCTTCGACGAGTTCCAGGTCTTCGATGGCCGCATCACCCAGCCCGGCGGCTTCGACCTCAACTTGCACCTGAATTTTGGCCGCCGCGGCATCCGCGAAGCGGGCGAGGGCGCGCCGCGCAACGGCGCGCTCTTCACCGCCGAGATCGGTTACGTCACCGCGCCCTGGCACGAGGTGGCGCTGTACCTGCCGGTGGCGAGGGAATTCTCCGGCGACGTCTTCGGCGGCGGCTTCAAGCTGCGCAACAGCTTCGTCGTCCCGGGCGCGGCCGACCGGCCGGTGGCCTACGGCTTCGACGTTGAACTGCGCCACCAGCCCTACCGCTTCACCAGCGCCGACTGGGGCGTCACGCTGCGGCCGATCATCGACCTGCGGCGCGGTCCCTGGCAGCTCATCCTCAACCCGGCGGTGGAATTCCCGCTCGGCCGCGACGGCCCGGTCTTCGCGCCGGCGGTCCGCGGCGTGCTGCAGGTGGCGGAACAGCACTGGATCGGGCTGGAGCACTACATGGATTTCGACCGCATCGACCGCCCGGCCAAGCCCGGCGGCCAGGCGCACCAGCTTTTCGCCACCACCGACTGGAAGATCAGCGAACGCTTCGCGCTGCATCTTGGCCTGGGCCATGGCCTGACCCGCGCCAGCGACCGTTGGCTGGGCAAGGTCATCCTCTCGGTCGATTTCTGATCGCGGCCGGCCCGCAGGCCGGTGCGCGGGCGCCCTGGCGGCGGCATGGCAGGCAGGATCGCGCCGGGCCATGGCCGGCCCGCGGCCTGACCCCGCCCCAGCCCCTCGGCGGCTCGGCGTTCGATTCCGCGCGCAGGCCGCGCTAGCCTCCGCCGACCGAGGGAGGACAGGCGGATGGCGGGTCGGAATTTCGTGCTGCTGCACGGCGCCTGGCATGGCGGCTGGTGCTGGCGGGATGTCGCGGCGCTGCTCCGCGCCGCCGGCCACCGGGTCACCACGCCGACCCAGACCGGCCTCGGCGAACGGCGGCACCTGCTCTCGGCCCAGGTCACGCTCGACACCTTCGTCGACGACCTGGTGCAGCACCTGGAGGCGGAGGAGATCGCGGACGCCATCCTGGTCGGCCACAGCTTCGGCGGCAATGCCATCACCGGCGCCGCCGACCGGGTGCCGCGGCGCATCCGCCGCCTGGTCTATCTGGACGCCATGGTGCTGGAGGATGGCGAGACGCCCTGGGGCCGCATGGCGCCGGAGGTCGCGGCGGAACGCCTCCGGGTGGTGGAGGAACAGGGCGCCGGCCTCTTCGCCCCGCCGCCGCCCGTCTCCGTCTTCGGCGTGCCGGAGGACCATCCGCTCGCCCCCTGGGTCCGCCGCCACCTGACGCCGCATCCCGCCGGCACCTACCGCACGCCGCTGCGGCTCGCGCATCCCGCCGGCAACGGGCTGCCGCGCACCTACATCGCCTGCACCGATCCCTGGTACGGCCCGCTCGCCTGGGCGCGCGACAAGGTGCGGGGCGAAGCCGGCTGGGACTGGGCGGAGATCGCCACTGGCCATGACGCCATGGTGACGGCGCCGGACGCGCTGGCGGCGCTGCTGCGGCGCATCGCGGGCGACGCG
>NZ_SMOA01000218.1 GCF_004353985.1 Paracraurococcus ruber
CGGCGATCGGCCGCGGCGCGCAGTCCCAGGTCTTCGGCGGCATGAACCTGAACGCCGCCACCGGGCGCGACAGCACCGCGCAGCAGCAGGTGCTGACCATGGGCGGCGCCGCCGGCCGCGGTGCGCGCAACCAGGTCATGGGCGGGCACAACCTCAACGCCGCCACCGGCCGCGGCTCCTTCGCCGACCAGCAGGTCGTCACCATCGGCGCGCAGTGAGCGAAGGCGATTGGCACCGACAGCCGCGTCCGTCAGCAGATTGCCACCGATGCCAGCGGCGGCTGCCGGCCGCTGGTGAGCACCCAGGCGGCGGTGGGGGTGAACCTGTCGATCGGCCGCCGCGCCCAGGCCGGGCAGTCGGTCGAGGCGGTGGGCCCGGCCGGGCTGCTCGCCACCAACACGCTGGCGCGCGGCGTCAACGTCGCCGCCGGCGCCCGCAGCGCCGCCAGCCAGCGCGTGCTGGCACAGACGGCGCGCTGAGGCGACTACGGCCTGTGCCGGCCCGGACGGCCAGCGAGGCTCAGCTCTCGGTGCGCAGGACGAAGCGCTTGCTGACACGGTCAACCGGCGTGCCATCGCGCAGCGGCACCGCGCGGTGGATATCGTGATCGACAAAGCCCAGTCGATCGTAGAAGGCGAGGCCGCCGGCATTGTCGGCGCGGATGGTGGCGTTGATGGCTACCATTCGCCTCTCCGTCGCGGCCTGCCGCGTTGCCGCGAAGAGCAGTGAACCCGTTCCCCGCTGCACCTGCCCGACGCGGCTGAAGGTGCCGATATCGCCGACATCATCCGGCAGGTCCCCGGATCGTAGCAGCGACTGGAACCCCGCCGCCTTGCCCTCCGGGTGCCAGGCCACAAAGCAGCAAATCACGTCGGGCCCGGTCAGCATGTCCCTGGCCAGGGCTTCGGGCGTGAAAGGCTCCTCCAGCGCGGTGGTTCCTCCGCGGGCGATGATGTCGTTCAGCAGGTCGGCGAGCGTCGTGGCGTCACAGTCCTGTGCCGGCCTGATCTGCATTGCGTGCTCCTTGACGAACCCTGGTGCCGGCGACGACCAGTGGCATGCACGCTGCCGTGGACACGCTGTCAAGTTCGCCAGAGCTCAGGTCACGGCACCGATAACCAAGCCGCACTTACGGCCCCTCGGGATGCAGCCCAGGCGCGTTTGGTCGGCAAGGATATAACAACGCCCTCAGATGCTCGCTCGAGATCGAGGGGGGTGACACCCAGGACCAAAACGGACGGAGAGGGCGCCCGACCACGCCGACGATGTGCGACGTCCCAAGGCCGACTGCCAACGCCCAAGAAGTCCCCGGCTACCGAGACTTCCGCCGATGCCGGCTTGCCGAATGCCGTTATGCGCCGTCGGCTAATCAACGCGGATGTTGGCGGCGCGGATGATCTCGCGGTACGTGCGGCGCGCTTGATCCATCATGCGATTTGCACCCGCCGCATCCTGGAACGTTGCCACCAGCCCGTTCTCGATCAGCTTTCGCTGGACACCCTCGTCCTCCAATGCACGCCGCGCCGCATCCTGCCAGTGCAGCGCCGCCGCATCCGGAAGACCTGGTGGGGCGCACAGAGCAAACCAGCCATTGGTCTCAAAGCCTGGTACCTCGTCGGCGATCATAGGCGCCTCCGGGAAGAATCGTCGCCCCATCGGATCGCCGAGTGCGAGCAGGCGCAGGTCGCCGCTGCGGATTTGGCCCATCATGTCGGCAAGATTGGTGATGATGATGTCGGTGCGGCCAGCCATCATGTCGAGAATCGCTTGACCTGAACCTCGATAGGGCACCTGGACAATATCGACGTCCATTCGCTGTTTGAGGTACTCGCTCGCAAGGTGCTGGACCGTACCCAAGCCAGGATTGGCATAGGTTAGCGTCCCGGGCTTGGCGCGCGCGGCCTGAATGATCTCCGCCACGCTGCGCCAAGGGCTGCTGCGCGCAACGGCGAGGCCGTAGGTCGTGCGTGCCACCAGTACGACCGCCGTCAGGTCGGTCGCAGGATTAATCGGCAGCCGCATGCCCGGCAATTCGGTGACGATGGTCATGTTGCCGGTTGAGCAGAGCAGCACCGTGTGCCCGTCGGCAGGCGCCCGCGCGGCGGCCTCGCTGGCCAGAAGCCCGTTTGCCCCTGTCTTGTTTTCAACGACGATCTTCTGGCCGAGCAGCGTCCCCATCGCGTCCGCCAGAACGCGGGCAAGGATGTCGCCCGACCCACCGGGCGGGAAGCCGTAGAGCATGCGGATCGTTCGGTCGGGAAACTCTGCCCTTGCCGGGACAGCGGTGACCCAACAAGCGATGATTGTAGCAACGATGGCGGTGACACGGCCCAAGCGCCTCGGCATCCACGTTCCCTCTCGTGATGGAGCGTGCTGGACGGAGCCTTGATGCACCATCCCGCATTGATCATCCGTCCGCAGGTGTCGCGCCGCCAACCGGAACAACACCCTAGTTCTGACCTTCTAGATGCGCCAGAAAGCGCGCCCCTCAGTACCCTCCTCCGCCGTTCCCGGCAGACCGATTGGCTCTACCGAGCCGGAGGTCAGCGTCGCGATCGTCGCCGTGTCCTCAGCAGGAACGCGCGCGACGAAGCGCTCATTCCGCGGCGTTCGGCCGATCACGGAGCCAAAGGCCGGTTTCCCGTCGCGGTCGTAGATCACGGTATAGGTTTCGATGCGCCCGGCGCCGGTGTAGTGCTCGAGAAAGGGTGGTACCTCGCCACGTGCCGCATCCGCCTGCGTCTGCACGTCGTGGTCGCGCGGTAAGGTGTCGAGTGTGGGTGGAGTGCGGCTCAGGACGAGGCAGTGGCAATCGGAGAACCAGCCACCATTGGCAAGCAGGAAGCCGTGCCGGCCACTCTCCCGCAGCCGCTCCACCATCGCGGCCGCGGCATGGGTCATGTAGTTCCCGCCGGGACCGCCGGCGAAGGTCAATCCGCCGGAGACGCTGAGCGGCCTGTCGGCAGAGAGACCGATGACGCGCCTCGCTGCTTTCGGCACGCACGGGAAGCAGCTGTAGAGCTCGACGTGATCGAGATCCGCGGCAGTGAGGCTGTTCCAGGTCAGCGTGTTGCGGACTGCTACCTCCAGGCTCGGCGAGCGGGTGTAGTCGGCGCGCTCCCAGAAGAAGTCGGATTCATGTGCGGCGGCGCCGGCACCGACATAGATCAGCCTGTCCTCCGCTATGCCGGCACTTCGAGCGAAGGCGAGGCTTGCCACCAGCACCGCAGCTCCCTGGTTGATGTTGTTGTTCGCCACCATCAGCTTCGGATAGGGAAAGGCAATCGGACGGTTGCCGGCGCTGGGCTCCAGGATCTCCGCAGGCGTATGGGTCCGCCGGATCCACGCATGCGGGTTAGTCGCTGCCACTTCGGAGAAGCGTGACCAGATCGCGGCAGATTCTGTCTGACCTTCTTCCAAACTCTGGCCCCAGGCGGCGCGCATCGCATTCTCGAACAGCGGATAGATGTCCGTCGGTGTCAGCAGCCCGTACTTGGCCGCGACTGGCGCCGCAGCTTGCAACAGGCGCTCGCGCATCAGGTCCCGCTTGGCACCGCCCTCCGCGTCCCGCTGTGCCCGACGTGCGGCGGAGCGGAGCCCTTCCCCGCCAGCGACGGCGGCCAGCGTGATCTCGCCGGCCGCAATGCGATTGGCGGCGTCGTTGATCAGCCGGATAGGGATATCGCCGTGCGCCGTATGCACCACTGGCGGCCGACGGGGCGGACTCCCCAGCGTGGCGGCCAGCCTCGCCCCCATATCCTCCGCCGGCGGCCAGGAATTCTGCCGCACCAGCTCCAGCGTATCCAGTCGATCGAGGCAGCGGGTGCCGGCATCCTCTTCCGCCCGCCGCAACGCCGCCAGGGTGAGGTCGAACGAAGTCGGCTCCGGCACCTCGGTTCGGTCGCTGATCTGCCCGACGCCAATGATGACGGGCATGCGAGACGGATCCGTGCTGGCCATGCCTGATGTTCTCCCTAGTTCATCTGCAGTCCGGACCTCTGTGCGATCCTGGTGTAGCGGTCGAGGTCGCGCAGGATGGCGTCGCGAAAGCTGTCGGGATCGGACCCCACCGGCTCGAAGCCCTGCTTCTCCACCAACACATCTCGCAGGTCGGGGTGACGGACGGCATGCGCGATCTCGCGCTGCAGCCAGAGCACCGCATCACGTGGCGTGCCTGCGGGCGCAACATAGCCAAGCCAGATATCCGCTGGTTTGAATTCGGGCGCGGCGCCGGTTTCCGGTATGGTCGGCACGTCCGGCAATGCCGGATGCCGCCGCGAGCCGATGGTGGCCAGCACGCGCACCGTGCCGGCGTCGATGAAGGGACGCGCCGGCCCGATGATGGCCAGCATCAGCTGGGCGCGGCCGGTCGCCACCGCCTGCAGCCCCTCGGCTTCACCACCAAAAGAGACGGCGACAAAGTCAAGGTCGAGCTGCTGCCGCAACTGCTCCAGCAGCAGATGCGGCGTCGTGCCGGGATTGGCGGCGTAGTTGGCGACACCCGGGTTGGCGCGCAGCCACGCCACGAGTTCGGGCACGCTGCGTACTGGCATCGTAGGATTCACCACCAAGAGGAAGGGCGCGGCGGCGGCCAGGGTCACCGGATCGAAGGCAGTGCGGATGTCGAGACTTCGGGCGAACTGCCGGTTCACCGCCGGGGTCACCGTAAAGCTCGGCCCGGTATAGTAGACCGTATAGCCATCCGCGGGCTGGCGAGCGACGTAGTGGGACGCGACAGCCGTGCCGCCGCCAGGTCGGTAATCCACCAGGAACTGCCGCCCTGTGCTTTTTGCCATGCGGTCGGTGAGCAGCCGGGTCAGGATGTCCGGTGAGCCGCCAGGGGCCGAGGGAATGATGAAGCGCACTGGCCGGTTGGGGAAATCCCCCGCCTGCGCATGCAGGGCTGGTGCCGTCAGCGTCGCGCCGACAAGGCCCCAGAGCAGGCCGCGCCTCGATGCCTTGCTCATCATGCCCCCTCCCAAGGGCTCCGCACGACAGCCTGCAAAGCGGCTTGCCTCGCGCAGAGATTTCCTTTTAAAGGAAATCGAATTTCTTGTAGCGAAACACGCGGTCAGCGGCCGAGTCAACGGGCTTTCGCAGCGCGCGGGTCAAACGGAGCCACGGCCATGGCCGCGCAGACCGACGTTCAACGCAGCTTCACCCCGGGAGAGCGGGGGCTGGAGCAGTCCTTCGGCCGGGCCGCGGTCATCCTGAACGCACTGGCCCATGTCGGCGACACCGGCTTGCGCTTCGTCGACATCGTCCGGGTCACCGGCTTCAGCCAAACCACCGTGCATCGTGTGGTCGCGGCCATGGCCGAGCACGGGTTCATCGAGCAGGAAAGGGAGGGTGCTCGCTACTTCCTCGGGATGCGCCTGGCCGGTTGGGCTTTCGCCGCCGCCAATCGCTTCAGCCTGGCGACAGTGGCGCACCCGGTCATGCAGGCGCTCAGCCAGGCAACCGAGGATTCGGTGTTCCTCACCATCCGCTCCGGTGACATGGCGACCTGTGTCGCGCGGATCGAAGGTGCCTACCCAATCCGCGCCCTGGTCGTGAAGCCAGGAGACCGGCGAGTGCTCGGCCTCGGCGCCAGCAGCGTCGTGCTGCTGGCCTTCGTGCGCGATCGGTCGGAGATCGAGCGTGTATTGGCGCTGCCCGAGCAGCAGGCCGGCTACGCGGCGCGCGGCGTGGACGAGGCGCAGGTGCGGCGATGGATCGCGGAAGCGCAGCGCAGTGGCTACGGCTTCGCCCAGGATCTTGTGCCGGGCACCAGCGGCATCGCGTTGCCGATCATGGGACCCGACGGTGATCCCGTCGCAGCGCTCAGCCTGGCTGCGATCTCGAGCCGCCTGGAGCAGCCACGCCAGGAGGAGGTGCTGCGCTTGATGCGGGCGGCGACCGCTGACATCGAAACCCGCTTGCAGCCTCTTCTGAAAGCTCGAGCACCGCTCTGAACCGGTCGCTTGACGAAGCCGACCAGGGCATGCTTCGCTTTTAAGGAAATCAATTTCCTTTAAAAGGAATTCTCTGCGGTGCGTCCTACCGCGGGGTTGGGAGCGAGAATGTCCCGTGTCGATGCTACGGACCGCCGCGAGGACGCGGCGGCCCCGGACGCCACACTTCATTCTGCCGCTCTCGACGAGACCGGCTTGGCGACCCTGCTTCGCCCAAGATCGGTCGTACTGATCGGCGCCACCGACCGCTCACGCTGGTCAAGCATGACCTTCCAGAACCTCACCGGCCTGGGCTTCCCTGGTGCGGTGCATCTGGTCAATCGACGCGGGGGGTTGGTGCATGGACAGTTGGCGGCGGAGAGTTGCACCGCGCTCGGCGTCCGTCCTGACACCGCGATCGTCATGGTCCCCATGTCGGCCGTCGGGGATGCGCTGGCCGACCTGGCGGAGGCGGGCGGCCGAAGTGCGGTGATCCTCACCTCTGGGTTCGCGGAGGCAGGCGAGGCTGGCATTGCGGCACAAGCGCGGCTGCTCGCCGCTGCGCGACAACACCGTATCCGGCTGCTCGGGCCAAATTGCCTTGGCCTCATCAACCATTTGGACAAGGTCCCGCTTTGGACTGCACCGCTGGCCGGTGGTCGCGCGGCTGGCAGCCTTGCTGCGATTTCCCAGAGTGGGCAGGTGGGACACCACCTGAATACGCTTGGCCGCCAACTCGGCACTGGGCTCAGCCACCTCGTCACCACGGGCAACGAAGCCGATCTGGACTTTGCCGACTTCGCCGCAGAGTTCGTGACCGACGACCGCGTGCGCGCCATCGCCCTGTTCCTCGAGACGATCCGCAATCCACACCGCTTCATTGCCGTGGCACGGCAAGCGTTTGACGCTCGAAAGCCCATTGTCGTCTGCAAGATTGGCGCGAGCGAGGTTGCCGCACTCTCCGCTCGCGCCCACACCGGCGCGCTGGTTGGCGACGACCGGCTGTTCGACGGAATTTGCCGCCAGTACGGAGTTGTTCGAGTCCATTCGATGGAGGACCTCGTCGTAACGGCTAGCCTGCTGGCGCGGACTGGGCCCCTGCGCGAGGGAGGCGTTGGCCTGCTGTCGAACTCCGGAGGAATCTGCGGCATCGCTGCCGACACGGCGACGGCCGTGGGTATGCCCGTGCCCGCACTTTCGGCCGAGGGCGTCGCCGCATTGCAGGCGGCACTGCCGGATTACGGGACGGCGCAGAACCCGCTCGACATCACTGGCGCATCCACGCTCGATCGGAGCCTGTTCGAGACGACCCTGCGAGTCATGGCACGAGAACCGGGGCTCGCAGCACTGGTTACCTTCGCCGACCTCCCGGATGCAGAGCGCGACGCGGCAGATCCGATGAACCGCGCGGGCTGGCAACACATGGCGCGCGGCATCGAGGGTTCGGCAATCCCGGTGCTGATCATGAGCTGCCTTGGCAAACCGGTCTCCTCCGTGGCGCAGGGTATCGTCGAGGAGATGCAGCTGCCCTACATGGCCACTGGGCTACACCGCGGCCTGACAGCCCTCGGGCATGTCTTCTGGTGGTCGGCGCGGTTGCGGCGCGGCTTGGCGACGCCACTACCCGCGACGGCACCGGCGGACGCTGCACGACCTCTCTCCGAGCAGCAGGCACTGGCCTGGCTGGCGAGCTTCGGCGTCCCGGTGGTGCCCACCGTACTGGCAGTCAATGAGGCAATGGCCGTCGCGGCGGCACGCGGCATCGATAGCCCGGTTGTGCTGAAGGTCGCCTCCGCCCAGATCGCCCACAAGAGCGACATCGGCGGCGTCGCTCTGAATCTGGAGGGCGACGCCGCCGTGACCCGCGCCTTCCAGGCAGTGACCGCGGGTGTCCCAGCCGACGCAACCCTGGATGGCGTGCTGGTTGCGCCGATGCGTCGCGGTGGCCTGGAACTGCTGGTTGGCATCACGCGAGATCCGCAATGGGGCCCAGTCCTCGCGCTGGGCTTGGGTGGGGTCTGGGTGGAGGTGCTGCAGGATGTCGCGCTGCGACCCCTACCGGTCGCGCCGGCAGAGGTGCGGGCCATGCTTGAGGAGCTGAAGGGCGCCGCGCTGCTGCAGGGACGGCGCGGCGTGCCCGCAGCAGATCTCGACCGGGTAGCGGAAGTTGTCGTGCGGATCGGTGACGCGGCGCTCGCCCTTGGCCCGGATCTCGAGACCTTCGAAGTCAACCCGCTCTGGGTCTGCGGCACCGAGGTGGAAGTGCTGGACGCACTCGCGGTCTGGTCCGCCGCCTGAGCAAAAGAAACCGACGCTGCGCCGCTACGATAGCGGAAGGAGGACGAGCGTGCCAGCATCGATAATGCCGCGGCGGTCTCTTTTGTCCGTCCCTGTCATGTTGGCCGCACCGCGACGGGCGACGGCGCAGTCTTTTCCCAACCGGCCAATCCGGATCATCGTGCCGGCTACGCCGGGCGGCCAGGCGGATATCGGCGGCAGGGCGCTCGCAGAACTGCTGCGCGAGGAGACAGGCCAGCCAGTCGTCGTGGAGAATCGAACCGGTGCCGGCGGCCAGGTGGGACTGGAGGCGACGCTGCGCGCTCCAAAGGACGGCTACACCCTGGGCATGTTCGGCGACTCTGCAGTCCTCATCAATCCGCTGTTGCAGCGTAGTATGGCCTACAGCCTGGACGACATGCTGCTGCTGACACCCATGTACACCGGTACCTTCGCGCTCGCGGTGAACAGGAACTTCCCCGCCCGCAACATGGCCGAGTTCATCGCCGAGGTCCGCCGTCGGCGCGGTATCAGCTACGGCGCCTATGGCGTGGCCAGCGCCCCCCGCATTCTCGGTGAGATGATCTGCATGGCCGCTGGTATCGGCATGGAGATCGTGCCCTATCGCGGTGAAACCGAGGCGGTGATCGACCTGATGTCCGGGACGCTGCCCGTCTTTGTCGGCACGACCACCGCGGTGCGCGAGCAGCACCGCACGGGGACGCTGCGGGTGCTCGGTGTCTCGCAACCCGAGCGCGTGGCAGCCCTGCCTGACGTGCCAACTTTCGCGGAGCAGGGTCTTCCAAGCGTGCAATATCGCTGGTTCCACGGGCTCACACTGCAGAATGGGACGCCGCAGCCGGTTGTCGAGTTCTATGCGCAGCTCTTGCCCAGGATCATTGGCGCTGTACCGCACCCGGCTCCTTGGACAACTGGTTGGGCTACGCGGCGCGCCTGAAGGTCTCCTCCTGCCAGGCGGCGCGCCTGTCGGCGGGGCTGCGATGGCCGTTCTTCTCGACCAGCCATT
>NZ_SMOA01000219.1 GCF_004353985.1 Paracraurococcus ruber
CGATGCGCGGCGCGACCGCTGCGGCCGCGCCGCCTGCCGCGGCCCGTCGCGCATCCGCCCCGGGCCGCCCGGCAACCCGGCGCCAGCGGCGCCGTTCCGGCCGGCGATGCAGGGGAGAGCCGCATGCCCGTGGACGTGAAGTACCGCACCGCCGCCACCGCCACCGGTGGGCGCGATGGCCGCGCCAGCACCGCCGATGGCAGCCTGGACGTGAAGCTGGCCACGCCGAAGGAACTCGGCGGCGGCGGCGGGCCGGGCAACAACCCGGAGCAGCTTTTCGCCGCCGGCTATGCCGCCTGCTTCCTCGGCGCGATGAAATTCGTGGCGTCCCAGGGCGGGCCGAAGGTGCCGAACGATGCCAGCGTGACGGCGACGGTGGGCATCGGCCCGCGCAGCGAGGGTGGCTTCGGCATCGATGTCGGCCTCGAGGTCAGCCTGCCGGGCCTGCCGCGCGACCAGGCGGAGGCGCTGGTCGAGCAGGCGCACCAGGTCTGCCCCTATTCCAACGCCACGCGGAACAACGTCCCGGTGCGGCTGCAGGTGGTCTGATATCGGCGGCCTTTCGCCCGGCCCGCGGCCGGCCGGAGGCCGAACGATGCCCGCCGCGACGCGACCCGAAGCGCGTCGCGGCGAACCCGTCCTGCGGCGGGCCAGGGCCAGGGCCAGGGCACGGGTGCCCGCGGGCGCGAACGGTGCCCGAATGCACCCGAACGACACCCATGGTCATCCCGGATGACCGTGGGTCCGATGCTCCAACTCCGATCGCCGACCCCCGGCCATCGCACGGCGGGCCGGGCCGCCTGCCGCCAGGCGCGGCGCCGCGGTCAGTGGGCCAGCCGCGCCGGCACCTGGGCGATCGCCTCCATGGCCGCATTGGCGAAGGCGAGCCGGAGATGCCTCTCCTGCCCCGGGCCGAAGAAGGGTCCGGGCAGGCCCAGCAGCCCGCGCCGGGCGGCCAGGTGCTCCGCCACCGCCATGGCATCCGGCCCGTCCTCCGGCACGCGGAGGTAGGCGAAGTAGGCGCCCAGCGCGTCCAGCCGCCAGCCGGGCAGCTGCGCCACCGCGGCGCGGAAGCCGGCGGCGCGCTCGGCCATCAGGTCGCGGTTGGCGGCGCGCCAGTCGGCCAGCGCCGGCACCGCCCAGGCGAGCGCGGCCTGCGCCGCCCGCGGCGGGCAGATCTGCCAGGTGTCCAGCGCCTTCAGCAGTTCCGTCCGGAAGGCGGGGCCGGCCAGGATGGCGCCGACCCGATGGCCCGGCACGCAATAGGCCTTGGAGAAGCTGTAGAGATGCACCACCCCGTCGCGCCAGCCGGGGTCTTGGAACAGCGCGTGCGGCGGGCCGCCGGCCGGCAGGAAGTCGCGATAGGTCTCGTCCAGCACCAGCCAGGCGCCGTGCCGGCGGCAGAGGGCGGCGCAGGCCTCGATCAGGGCCGGCGGGCAGACCGCGCCGGTCGGATTGTTGGGCGTGACCAAGACCAGGGCGCGCGCCCCGGCGGCCAGCAGCGGCGCCAGGCGGTCCGGGTCCGGCAGGAACCCGTCCTCCGCCCGGCAGGGCAGCGGGATGGCGGGGATGCCCTGCATCTCCAGCGCCATGCGGTGGTTGAAGTACCAGGGCGTCGGCAGGATCACGCCCGCCCCGGCGCCGCCGGCCGCCACCGCCATGGCCATGGAGAAGGCGATGTTGCAGCCGGCGGTGATGGCGACATCGGCGGCGCCGATCTCCGCCCCGTAGACGGCGGCGGCATCGGCGGCCAGGGCCTCCCGCAGGGCGGGGTCGCCGTCGATCGGGCCGTAGCCGGCGGCGGCGCGGCTGCCGGCGGCCTCGGCCAGGCGGGCCAGCATGTCGGGATGCGGCGGGTAGCCCGGCACCGCCTGGGTGAGGTCGATCAGCGGCCCGGCGCCGCCGGCATAGCGTGCGGCCCAGGCACGGGCGGCGGGGATAGGCGGGGCGTCGGTGGCGCGCAGGCGCGGCGAGAGCGGCAGCAGGTCGGGCATGCGGCGCAGGCTTCCACCGCCGCGCGACGGCGTCCAGAGCGGAATGACGGGGCGCCGGCCGCGCCACCGACGGAAAGCGGCATGCAGAACAACGGCTTGGCCTGGCGGGCGATCGTGCCGCCAGGGGCCGCCTCGGCTGGCGCGGCAGGGCAGGCCGGGGATCGTCCCGGGCGGATCGCGTCCCGCTGCATGCCTAAATCAGGGGGCGAGGGGGGCGGTGGCCTGCGCATCCCGGGGCGAACCGCCACGGCCGCCTTGCCGGCGCGGCCAAGGCCGGCGATCCGGCAGCCGCCGCGGCGGCGGGGCGGGTGCCAGGCCGGCCACCTTGGTGGCTGGCCGGTGGCTGGTGGTGCGGGGCGCGCGACGCGGCGGCGCGCGTGGATGGTGGCCGGGGGCCGGAGCGTCCGTTCCCGTGTGTCAGGCGTCGCCGGCGATGCCACGCCGGGCGGCCGCCTGGGAGCGGGAGCCCTGGGTGGTCCCGCCGCGCATGTAGTGCCGTTCCGGCCGGTAGCCGCCACGGCCGGCCCAGCTCGCCAGGGCATGGAGCCCGCGGCGAAGCCGGGCCGGGAGGGCAGACGGGGTCCGCGACAGGCTGTGATGCAGTTCGGACGGGGAAAGGGCCGCGGACATCGGAAAACCTCGGCTGGAATGAGTATACAATAAACTTTTCGTGTGTCAGGTCAACACGGAAATGTGAGAATTGTGCCTCTTTCCATGAGAGGGCATGGACCACGGCGGCGCTGACCAGGCGCATAGGCCGGCGCGGCGGCCATTTCTGTGCGGCACGTCACGGCGATGCGGCCGGATGCGGCGCACCGGCGCCGCCGTTGCGGACGGGCCACGGCCGGGCGGCGGGCAGGAGTGGCTGGCGGCTTGCCCGCGGGCCCGGCGCATGGCGGCGGCTGGTGCGCGGCACCGGCGCCGCCGTTGCGGACAAGGAATGGCAGGGCGGCGGGCAGGGGTGGCTGGCGGCTTGCCCGCGGGCCCGGCGCATGGCGGCGGCTGGTGCGCGGCACCGGCGCCGCCGTTGCGGACGAGGCACGGCCGGGCGGCGGGCAGGAGTGGCTGGCGGCTTGCCCGCGGGCCCGGCGTCTGACCGCGGCTGGTGCGGCAGGCCGATTTGCCACCGGCCGGGCATGCCCCCGTCGGCGCGACGCCGGCGGCGGGCCCAGATGGTCACGCCGCCCCATCCCGGCCTTGCCACGGGAATGGGCGCTGGCCAGCCGCGCCCGGCGCCGCACCGCGGCGCTGGGAACTGCATGGAAGGGGGGCGGGACGCCCGACGACGGGGGGTGCCGGCGGGGCGTCGGGTCGGGCGCCGGGACGAGGCGGCCTCCGCCGGCGCGCCCGCTGCCGGCCACGACCCGACCCGCTCGGGGCATGGTCACCGGCCGGGATCAACTCGTCCGGACCGCCATCGCGCCGGGGTCCCTGGTTGCGGCGGCACGCACCGTCCGGGGCGGATCGGCCCGTCCCGGGCGGGGCGTCGCACGGCGGCGCGACGGAGGGGCACCGGCAGTGCCTCCCCGCGGTCCGGAGGCGAAGCCCGGTCGCCAGCGCCAGACGGCCGGGCTCCCGGCCGTGGCCGATCGTGCCTGCCCCCCGCCACCATCGCCGCGCGGCACCCCGCCGCGCCGGGCCGGGGCGGCAGCCCCCCCCGGCGCCGTCCCCTCAGCCGCCGGCGTCGAGCGCCCCGAGCGCCTGGGCAAGGTCGGCGATCAGGTCGTCGGCATGCTCGATGCCGATGGAGAGGCGGATCAACCCATCCGTCACGCCGATGCGCGCCCGCAACTCCGCCGGCACGCCGGAATGCGTGGTGCTGGCCGGGTGGCTGGCGAGGGATTCCGTGCCGCCCAGGCTGACCGCCAGCTTGAACACCCGCAGCGCGTTCAGCACGCGGAAGGCCTCCGCCTGGCCGCCCGCGATCTCGATGCTGAAGGTGGAGCCGGGGCCGCTGCACTGCGTGTCGTAGACGCGGCGGGCGGCGCTGCCCTCCGGCAGGTGGTTCAGCGCATGCACCGCGGCGATGCGCGGATGCCGGCCGAGGAAATCCGCCACCGCCTCGGCATTGCGGGCCGATGCATGCATCCGCAGCGACAGCGTCTCCAGCGAGCGGCCGAGCATCCAGCAGGAATGCGGATCGAGCTGGGTGCCGATGGCGCCGCGCAGCAGCCGGATGGGGCGGAGCTGCGCCCGGCTGCCGACCGCCGCGCCGGCCACCAGGTCGCTGTGGCCGCCGACATACTTGGTCAGCGAATAGAGCACGACATCGGCGCCGTGCCGCAGCGGCTGCTGGAAGACGGGGCCGAGCATGGTGTTGTCGCAGGCGATCACCGGCCGCTGGCCCTGCTTCGCCGCGATCCGGTCGGCGACGGCGCGGACGGCGCCCAGGTCGACCAGCGTGTTCAGCGGGTTGGACGGCGTCTCGACCATGACCAGGCTGACCCGGCCGCGCGCCATGGCGCGCTCCGCCGCCGCCTGGATGGCATCGGGCTCCGCGCCCTCGTGGAAGCCTTCCGCGGCGATGCCGAGCCCGGAGAAGGTCTTCGCCAGCAGCGTCTCCGTCCCGCCATAGAGCGGCTGGCTGTGCAGGATGGCGTCGCCCGGCCGGGCATGCGCCAGGATGGTGGTGGCGATGGCCGCCATGCCGCTGCCGAAGACCAGCGCCGTCTCCGCCCCGTCCCAGAGCGAGAGGCGGTCCTCCACGATCTCGCTGTTCGGGTGGTTGAAGCGGGAATAGACGAGGCCGGCGCCGCCCGCGGGCGCGTCCTTCCGGCCGGCCACCACGTCGAAATAGTCGCGGCCTTCCTCGGCCGAGCGGAAGACGAAGGTGGAGGTGAGGAAGACCGGCGGCTTGACCGACCCCTCCGACAGGGCGGGGTCGTAGCCATAGCCCAGCATCAGCGTTTCCGGCCGCAGCCGGTGGTTGCCGATGGTCGTGTGGTGGCTGCGGTCCTCGCCCATGGCCTGCCTCTCCCGGGTGCCGGGCAGCGGATGCCGCTGCCGCCTCTGTCACGGCGCGGCGATCCTGCCATGCTTCGCCGCCCGGCCCCGCGCAAAGCTGCGCCAGCGGCGGCGTGCTACCCCCAGGCGTCCAGGATCTCGGCCGAGCTCGCCGTCTCCACCTGCTGGCCGTAGCGTTCCCGGTACAGCGTCAGCAGCGCGTCATGCGTGGTGTCGGAGGAGGAGCAGAGCGCATCCGTCGGCACCACCACCCGGTAGCCGCGGTCGACGCCGCCCAGCACGGCGGCGAGGACGCAGACATCCGTCTCCGCCCCGCTGACCACCAGCGTGTCGATGCCGCGCCGCCGCAGCCGGTCATGCAGGTCGGTGTCCACCCAGGGGCTGTAGACCGGCTTGTCCAGCAGCTCCGCCGGCGGGACCAGGCGGCGCAGCGGCGGCAGCAGCTCGATGGCGTCGGGCGGCAGGGCGTCCAGCGTCATGTCCGCCCATTTCTCCCAGTAGCCGCGCCAGGTGCCATGGCCCTCGCCCGGGCGCCGGGCCGGGATGAAGCGGGTGAAGATGGTGCGGTCCGGCCGGGCGCCGGCCAGGCGTTCCACCACCGGCAGCACCCGTTCCATCCAGGGGGTGTGCCAGGCGGTGTCGCAGAACAGGTTCTGCATGTCGACGCAGAGATGGATGCAATGCGGCCCCAGCGGGCCATGGATGAGTCCGTGCTTCGGCATGGCGTCCCCTTCCTCCCAGGCCGCTGCAACGGCCGGGCGGGGGCAGGGATGCTCAGGCCTCCGGCACGTTCCGCCGCAGCTCCTCCAGCCAGGCCCGGGCATTGCCGTCCGACGGCGCGCGCCAGTCCCCGCGCGGGGAGAGCGAGCCGCCCGCCGTCACCTTCGGCCCGTTCGGCATGGCGCTGCGCTTGAACTGGCTGAAGGCGAAGAAGCGCTGCAGGAACACCTCCATCCAGTGGCGGATGTCGCGCAGCACATAGGCGCCGCGCTTCTCGTCCGGGAAGTGCGGCGGCCAGTGGCCGCGCGCCGCGTCGCCCCAGGCCCGCAGCGCCAGGAAGGCGATCTTCGAAGGCCGGAAGCCGTAGCGCAGCGTGTAGTAGAGGTTGAAATCTTGCAGCGCATAGGGCCCGACCTTCGCCTCGGTGCTCTGCAGCGCCTGGCCGTCCTCGGCCGGGATCAGCTCGGGCGAGATCTCGGTGTCGAGGATCGCCTCCAGCGTCTCGTTCACCTCGGCCCCGAACTGGCCGGAGGCGATGACCCAGCGGATGAGGTGCTGGATCAGCGTCTTCGGCACGCCGGCATTGACGTTGTAGTGCGACATCTGGTCGCCGACGCCGTAGGTGCACCAGCCGAGCGCCAACTCCGACAGGTCCCCGGTGCCGAGCACGATGCCGTCCACGTAGTTGGCGGCGCGGAACAGGTAGTCGGTGCGCAGCCCGGCCTGCACATTCTCGAAGGTGATGTCGTAGACCGGCTCGCCCCGGCTGTAGGGGTGGCCCAGATCGGCCAGCATCTGCCGGGCGGCGGGGCGGATGTCCAGCTCATGCGCGGTGACGCCGAGCGAGGCCATGAGGCGATGCGCGTTGCCCTTGGTGCCCGCGGAGGTGCCGAAGCCCGGCATGGTGTAGGCGACGATGTCGGTGCGCGGCTTGCCCAGCAGGTCCATCGCCTTGGCGGCGACGATCAGCGCCTGGGTCGAGTCGAGGCCGCCGGAGACTCCGATGACGATCCGCTTGATCCGTGCGGCCTCCAGCCGTTGCGTCAGGCCGGCGACCTGGATGTTGTAGGCCTCGTAGCAATCCTGGGCGAGGCGCTCGGGATTGGCGGGGACGAAGGGGAACCGCTCCACCGGGCGCTCGAGCCCGAGATCCTCGTCGGGCGGGTCCAGCCTGAACGCCACCTGCCGCGTCGCCTGCGCCGCCGGAGTGTTGCGGCGGTTGTCGTCGAAGGTGCCCTGCCGCATCCGTTCCTGCCGCAGCAGGTCCAGGTCCACGTCGGCGACCGCCATCTGGGCGCCGCGCGGGAAGCGCGCGGTCTCGGCCAGCAGGGCGCCGTTCTCCCAGATCTCGGCCTGGCCGTCCCAACTCACTTCGGTGGTCGATTCGCCGGCGCCGGCGGCGGTGTAGACATAGGCGGCGAGGCAGCGGGCCGACTGGCTCTGGCACAGCATCCGCCGCGTCTCGGCCTTGCCGATGGTGATCGGGCTGC
Source organism: Paracraurococcus ruber (assembly GCF_004353985.1). Taxonomy (GTDB): domain Bacteria; phylum Pseudomonadota; class Alphaproteobacteria; order Acetobacterales; family Acetobacteraceae; genus Paracraurococcus; species Paracraurococcus ruber. The sequence goes on from NZ_SMOA01000219.1 coordinate 7,169, forward strand.
CGCTGATGTTCAGCAGCACCGTCGCCCCGGCCAGCGCCGCGGCGGAACTGGGCGGGATCGGCACCCAGAAATCCTCGCAGATCTCGGTGTGCAGGATCAGGCCTGGAACGTCCTCGGCGGCGAAGAGCAGGTCGGCGCCCCAAGGCGCCTGCTGGCCGGCGAAGCGGATCTCCCCGGGCGGGATCGAATCGCCCGCGGCGACCTGCCGCCTTTCGTAGAATTCCCGGTAGGTCGGCAGGTAGGTCTTCGGCACCACGCCCAGCAGCCGCCCGCGATGGATCAGCAGGGCGGTGTTGTAGACGCGTCCCGCATGGCGCAGCGGCGCCCCCACCACCAGCACCGGCCGCAGGGCGCGCGACGCGTCGATCAGGGTTGCCGCCGCGTCCTCCGCCGCATCCAGCAGCGCGTCCTGCAGCAGCAGGTCCTCGATCGAATAGCCGGAGATCGCGAGTTCCGGGAACACCGCCACCGCGGCGCCGCGCGCGTCGCAATCCCGCGCCACCGCCAGGATCGCCGCGGCATTCGCCGCCGGATCGGCCAGGGCGGTGCGGATGGTGCAGGCGGCGATGCGGGAGAAGCCGTGGCGGTAGAGGGACTCGAAGCGCATGCGGCATTCCAGTGGCGGTGGCGGCGGGGATATGGCGATGGCGGCGGGCGATGCTAACGCCGCCGGCCGGAATGGCGAACCGGCCCGGCCGGAAGGGGGCGCGGGCAACGCCTTCGCACCATCGCGGTTGCCGGCCGGCACCCCCCGACCATGGTGCAAGCCGATCGCGTCGCATTGCCCTTGCCAAGCGGCGGCGGCGGGTCCAGATTGTGCAGCGCAGCAAGCGGTGGTTCTAGTGGCCGCCGCCGGCTGCATTCTTGGACGTTTCCTCCCTAAACTCGGCGGCACCTCGTGTGCCGCCTTTTTTTTGCCCGCGGCACGGCATCTTGGTCCCGCAATCACCGATCCGTCATTCGCGAGCGCAGTCATCGCATGAACAGGGCGTGAGCAGTGCCTCCATCCGGCACTATCCGCCTGGACAGGGTGTTCCCCCATTCAATAAAGCCCAAGGCCAGGACGCGATGGTTGCTGTGCCGCCCGGTCGCTTCACCTTACGGACGCGGCGGCGACGGGGGGCGGCGGGGCCGCTGCCCGGCAACCGGGGCGGCGGTGGCCACCCCCGCATCCCGGCCCGGCCGCCTGCCGGACCGTGACCCAGGCCGGACATTCCCCAGGCCAGACCGGAGACCCCGACATGGACACCACCCCACCCGGGTTCCCGCCGCCGTCCCGTGCCGCCCTGTCCCGCCGCCTGGCCGAGCTGGAGACCGGGCCGGAGCTGGACTGGGCGCCGGAACACCTGGAAGGCCCGGCGCTGGCCTGGGTGGAGCACATCCCCTTCGCCTTCTGGCTGACCAAGGTGCTGCGGCCGCGCTGCCTGGTGGAGCTGGGCACGCATTATGGCATCTCCTACGGCGCCTTCTGCCAGGCGGTGCAGCGACTGGCCCTCGGCACCCGCTGCTACGCGGTGGATGGCTGGGAGGGCGACGCGCATGCCGGCCAGTATGGCGAGGAGGTGTTCCAGGCCGTCGCCGGGCTGAATGCAACGCGCTGGTCCGCCTTCTCCAGCCTGCTGCGCATGCGCTTCGACGCCGCCCGGCCGCGCTTCCTGCCGGGCGAGGTGGACCTGCTGCATATCGACGGCATGCACACCTACGAGGCGGTGGCCGAGGATTTCGCGCAGTGGCGCGACACGGTCGCCGACGGGGGCGTCGTTCTGTTCCACGACACCGCGGTGCATGACCGCGAATTCGGCGTCTGGAAGCTCTGGCAGGAGCTGCGGGCGGAGCATCCGCATTTCGAATTCCTGCACGGCCATGGCCTCGGCGTCCTCGGCCTCGGTGCGCATCACCCGGAGCCGCTGCGGGCGCTCTTCGCCGCCGCCGGCGACCGCGAGGCGACGGCCGCCATCCGCCAGCTCTTCGCCGCCCGCGGCGCCACGGTGCAGCTGCGGGTGCAGGCCCGCGCCCTGCAGGCGCGCCTCGGCAGCGCCGAGTCGGCGGCGGCGCAGGCGGCCGCCGG